>NZ_LZKF01000043.1:0-15625 GCF_001672665.1 Mycobacterium sp. E2238
CTGGCCGTTCGGCCGCATGGGGACGTGATGCAGCGTGGCAAACGGGATGTCGTAGTACTCCGCGACGTTGGCGGCGGGCTCTTGGTAACTTTGCCCGGCGAACAGCAGGTCCGCCCCGTCGGCCAGCGCCAGCAGTGTCGTGTTCATTTGTGCCCAGCACTGGTCGCTGATATCCCACATCTCCCGCCACATAGATCTCAGCTCCCGAACCCGCCAGAAACCGCTGAAGAACGACGTCCAGAAGTTGCGGTACAGGTCCAGCCAGGCCTGCGATTCCAGCCCGTACGGAACAGCCGGCAGCCCGGCGGCCTCGGTGAAGGCGACCGAATCGGGCGGGACCGCCATGCGCACATCGTGGCCCCGGCGCAGCAGTTCGCGGCCGACCACCAGGGAAGGCTCGACATCGCCACGAGTGCCATAGCTTGCCAGCACAAGTTTCATCGCGAATCCAAGCCCTTCAGTTGTGTCATCGGCGGCAACGATGCAACGACATCACTTTAAGTATCGGCGAGTCCGAGCATCGATTCGGGCGCCTTCGGCGATGGCGAGCGGCCTATCGTTCCTTGCGCCACAGCACACCGGTGCCGTCAATCTCGACGATCTTGGCAGTCACGCCATGCTCAGTTCGGTAGTCCGTGACGGCTTGCCGGCACGCGTCGATCGCGTGGTAGTCGTCAACGATGCAAAAACCTCCCGGCGACAGCCGCGGATAGAGCGCGTCGAGCCCTTGGATCGTCGATTCGTACAGGTCGCCGTCGAGCCGCAGCACGGCGATGCGCTCAATCGGGGCGCCCTGCAGCGTGTCTTTGAACCAGCCCGGCAGGAAACGAACCTGGTCGTCCAGCAACCCGTAGCGCTCGAAATTCGCTTTCACTTGCGCCTCGGAAACCGCCAGGACACCGGCGGCGTGGTGCAGCCGGATCCCCCTATCCGCTTCGAAATGCGCGGTGTCCGGGGGCGGAACTCCCTCGAACGAATCGGCCAGCCACACGGATCGCTTCTTATCGCCGTAGACGGCCAACACCGCCCGCATCAAGATCGACGCCCCGCCGCGCCACACCCCGCACTCGACCAGGTCGCCGGGGATGTTCTCGTTCAGAACGGTCTCGACGCAGCGCTGCAAACTCGTCAGTCGCTGCATGCCGATCATCGTCAACGCATCCGCCGGCCAATCCAGCCCCAGGTCACGCGCGTGCGGATTGAACGGACGCTTGCGCACCAGCATGAATTTGCCGGCGCTGAGCACCGGGCGTCCGAAGTAATTCCAACCGACGGGCACCAGCTCGTCGCTGCCATACCGGGTGAGGTTGCGCCGGAGCAGGTCGAGGTAGGCGGATCGTGTGTCCACGAATGAAGACCGGGAATCGCGATCGGCAACGGTCACGATTGCCCCCTAGTTCGCACGAACTTCCTCCCGGTGATCAGCGTAGACGTCCGTCCGAGCCCCCACGCCGTTTCGTACTTTTCCATCAACCCGGTCAACGCTCGGCCTCTCCGTTTGTAGCGCGTAGCCACCATACTGGCTCGCCCGCTGACCACCGGTCAGCCTCTGCGGACCATCATATGCTTCGAATGGTCATCGCCCCGTCCACCGAGGGGAGCGCCGTTTGCTGGATCCTCCGCCGGTTAGCTGTTATAGGCACGGTGAGGTCGCCGCGTTGGTTCGATCAGCCGGAGGACAATCCCGATTCCTTACCGATCCAGTCCAGCAACGCGGGCAAACCCTCGTCGAGGGTCCACTTCGGCCGCCAGCCCAGCTCGCTGCCGGCCGGTCCGATGTCACAGCTCGCGGCGCGTACGTCACCGTCGCGGAATTTGGGCACGACGTTCGGCTCCGGGGCGTCGCACATGGTGGCGACCTTGTCAGCCAGCTCGTGGATAGTGGTCGCCTTGCCCGATCCGATGTCGAGGCGGCGCGATTCGGTCGCGGGGTCCTGCAGCGCCGCGAACAGCGCGTCGACGACGTCGTCGATGTAGACGAAATCGCGCACGATCCTGCCGTCCTCGTATACCTCGAGCGATTGCCCTTCGCGCGCCAAACGCGCGAACAGAGCGACGATTCCGGTATACGAATTCGTCAGCGATTGGCCGGGACCGTAGACATTCTGCAGCCGTAGCACGCTGACATTGGTGTCGTGCGCGGCCGTCCAGGCCGCCAGCAAGTGCTCCTGGGCGAGCTTCGTGGCGGCGTAAACGTTGGTCGGCCGGGGCTCGGTTCCGGTCGCACAACTTGGCAGCGGCAGCGCGGGCTCGCCGTCGGGCCCTTGGGGATCCCACTGACCGGCCATCAGCTGCGCGTGGCTGCGGGGCGGCGGGTAAAAAACGTGGTCGCCGGCTTGCCAAGCGCCCTCGCCATAGACCGCCCGCGATGACGCCAGCACGAGTTGGTCAGGGACGTGCCCGGAGCGGCTCAACGCATCCAGGAGCTGCGTGGTGCCTACCACGTTCACCGAGCCGTGGCGCGTCGCCTCCGACAGCGACTGCGCTGTTCCTGTCTCGGCCGCCAGATGGATGATCTGGGACGGGCGGCACAGCCTGAGCACTGCATCCCAATCGGGGGCGTGCGCGACATCCCCGGTGAACAACCGCACCGACGACGGCAGATCGAGTGGCCGATCCGCACCGTGCACCTGTGGGTGCAGGATGTCCATCACCGCGACGTCGTAACCATCCTCGACGAGGCGATGCGACAGCGCCGACCCGATGAATCCCGCTCCCCCGGTGATGAGCACGGATGCTGACAAGAGCCGATGCCTCCCATTGATGTGCAGGTAGGTGACCGGCACAAGTTGCCGAGGTCGCGGTCCGGTCGATCATATCGGGCGTTCCCGTGCGGCCAGCCGGATTGCCGATTCAGCGCATCGCAGCTGATTGCCTTGGCAATCAGCCGCTCCGGTTGGGTTTGCCGAAAGCCGTCCCAGGCTAGGCCCAGGTCCCCCTGCGCCCGTGAGCCAACGCAACGACCTCCAGCACCGGCCTCATGATGGACGGCCGGAGCAGCCTGGCGGCGAAGCTGCTGGAATGCCTGCGGGCGTCCGCGAACGCCACCCGGAAATCATGCTCGCTGGCCCGATACGCCTCGAAAACCCGATCCAGCGTCGCCACGTCCGGCGGCCCGTCCAGCGCAGCGGCGTGCATGGCCTCATAAACCGCCGACATCCAGTCCGTGCCAAAACGATCGACCACCGGGCCGCAATCCCGGTTGCGCCGCAGATCGGAGCTGAGAAAATCATCGACCGCGCTTTCGTCCCCGATGCTGAGGTCGATGTCCAGCGCGGAGGAAATTCGCTTCACCTCGCGGCGCCAGTTCTCCAGAAGCTGCGTGTATTCGACGAACACCCGGGGCACGCGGCGCGAGTGCCGCTCGGCCAGCAGGTTTCCCTTCAACCACAGGGCGCTCGCAAGTTCCGGCGAGGCCCCGGTGGCCTTCCCGAGCGAGGCGATCACCTCCTGCGGGTGGCGCACCGCGATCACGACCGCGACGTCGAGACCCGCCAGCCGGGCCGCCTCGAACCACATCTCCGAGAGCACGACGATCTGCAGGTCCTTGATGACCAGCAACGGTGCGTCCGGCATCGACTTGAGGTAACACGCGATGTCGGCGGTGCACGCCGCCCGCTCCGCCGCGGTGAAGGCGCCTTCCTCCAGCACGCGCAGTGATGGGTCCCACCACGCGCTGCCGCGGCGCTCCAGGATTGACCTGTTGAGAAGCAGGGAAGCGCGCGGCTCCCAGTAGCCCCGCTTGTTGGTTTCGTCCGCCCCCATCATCCCCGCGGGAAGCGTGGCGCCGCATAGCGAAAGAACCCGGGTCAGTGCCGACGTCCCTGACCGGCCCATACCCAGAACGAACAAGGCGAGGGGGCGTGTCGCGGTCGAATGCTGGGGAGGAGTGGCGGAGCGGGCGATGCTTTCGGCGGGTCTAGTGATGGGGGCCCAGTTCATCCAGCTTCAGCCTTCCAACTTGTGCGCGTCGACGCCACGGGTTTCGCGGAAGTATTACCGACAGTTCGACTTTGCGGGTTGGATCTATGAAACACACATCAAATGCGTAAAACCCGCGTAGACAACGCGTAACTTGAGCCGCGCCGGACCAGACTGACCTGGACTTTGCGCGCCTACCCCGCGACGGCCCCCGGCTCGAAGAACGGTGCCCCGTACTCGGTCACCGGCTGGAAGCCGCGTTTGCGCGCCTTCTCCGCGGCCTTGCGGATCAGCGCATAGATGCCGACGAACGCGGCGTGATCGGTCATCACGAACGGGGTCAGGAGCCGGTTGTGCACCAGCGAGAAAGCTACGCCGCTCGCCGGGTCGGTCCAGCCGAGCGAGCCGCCCAGCCCGACGTGGCCGAAGCCGGGCATCACGTTCCCGATGGGCAGGCTGTGGTAGCCCAGGTGGAATGCCAGCGGCATGAACAGGTTTCGGTCCGGGCGCAAGCTCCGCCGACCGGTCAGGCCGGCGACCATTTCGCGGGATAGGAACCGGATGCCGTCAACCTCGCCGCCGTTGGCGATGGCGCCGTACATCCGGGCCAGTCCCCGGGCCGTCGCCACCCCGTTGGCCGCCGGGATCTCCCCGTCCAGCAACGGGGTGTCACCCTGCACGGCCGCGACCATGCCCGGGAAGTACATGGACCGGAACCCGCCGGACAGCTCGTTGGCCACCTTGCGAGTCACGAAGCTCAGCACCGGGTTCCGCACGAGGTTCTGCGGCGCCACGATCTGGGCGACCCGCGTCGGCGCGCCGGCCGGCGGCCGACCCAGGTACAGCCCGTCGGTGCCCAGCGGCTCGGCGAGCTCCTCGCGGATCAGCGCTCGCATGCCTTTTCCGGTCACGCCCCGGGCCAGGCCGGACATCAGCCAGCCGAAGGTAAGGGCGTGATACGCCGACTTGCCCAGCAGCCGGCCCGGTGCCGCGGCCGCCAGCCGTTCTTCCATGACGACGTGGTCCAGCAAGTCTTCGGTGCTGGCGCCACGCAGGCCCGACAGGCCGGCAGCGTGCCTCATCACGTCACGCACGGTGAGGTTCGCCTTGCCGTTGGCCGCGAACTCCGGCCAGTACTCGGCAACGGGCGCCTCGTAGTCGATCAGCCCGCGGTCGGCGAGCCGGTGAATGACGGTGGCGGCCATGCCTTTCGTGGCCGAGAACACCATCGGGGCGCTGTCGGCCGACCACGGGGTGTGGCCACCCCGGTCGGACCACCCGGTCCAGACGTCGACGACGGGTTGGCCGTCCAAATACACCGCCAGCGCGCCGCCGCCGAAGCGGCGAGCGGGGAACATGCTGGCGAAACTGCGAACGACGCATCCGAAGTGTGAGTCCGCCGCGCCGGACACACGGTGACCTGCGTCAAGGTCATCGTGGACAGGGACCGCGCGGCGATCGACTCGGGTTTCCACCGTCACATTTTTGAATTTACTTGGATTTCACACCTTCCCGGAGCGAAATCGGATTGTTTATCTATCCGTTATCCTGACGAGGCCGTTAATATTTGCTGCGCCGCCAGCGCGGGGGTCAGCTCGCCGGCCTTGACCTGGCGCTCGATGTCGGCACGCATCTTGCGCACCTTCGGATTGGACAGCACCCGGTCCAGGACGGTGTCGCGCACCATCTGCCACGTCCAGTCGACCTGCTGGGCGCGGCGGCGCGCCTCGAACTCGCCGGCTTCAGTGAGCACCTGGCGATGACGCTCGATGGTGTCCCACAATTCCTGCAGGCCGGTCCCCTCCGTCGCGCTCATCGTGAGAACCGGTGGCCGCCAGAGTGTTTCACGCGGATGGATCAACCTGATCGCGGACGACAGCTCGCGGGCGGCCATCCGCGCCTCCGCGAGATGCTCCCCGTCGGCCTTGTTCACCACCACGATGTCGGCCAGCTCCAGCGCGCCCTTCTTGATGCCCTGCAGCTGATCGCCGCTGCGCGCCAGGGTCAACAGGACGAACGTGTCGACCATGTTGGCCACCGTCACCTCGGACTGGCCGACGCCAACGGTCTCGATGATGATCACGTCGAAACCGGCCGCCTCCAACAACACCACCGTCTCGCGGGTGGCCTTTGCTACGCCGCCCAGGGTGCCCGATGTCGGCGACGGGCGGATGTACGCGTCCGGGTGCACCGCCAGCCGCGCCATCCGGGTTTTGTCGCCCAGGATCGATCCCCCGCTGCGTGTCGACGACGGGTCGACGGCCAGCACCGCCACCCGGTGGCCCTGCTCGATCAGGTGCATGCCGAGGGCCTCGATGGTGGTGGACTTCCCCACCCCGGGGGTCCCGGTGATGCCGATGCGGTGCGCGTTGCCCGAGTCGGGCGTCAGCGCGAGCAGAAGCTGCTGCGCCTTCTCGTGATGGTCGGCGCGGGTGGACTCCAGCAGTGTGATGGCCCGCGGCAGCGCCGCGCGGTCGCCGCGGCGAATGGCGTCGGCCAGCTCGTCGACGGTGTCGCTCTTGCGGGCTGCCATCTAGTCGAGCGTGTAACCCAGGCGTTCGGCAAGCTTGTGCAGCAAGCCGATCGCGGCCTCGGCGATCACCGTCCCGGGCGGGAAGATGGCGGCGGCCCCGGCTTGATACAGCTCGTCGAAGTCACCGGGCGGGATGACACCGCCGACCACGATCATGATGTCGGGCCGTCCCACCTCGGCGAGCGCGTCGCGCAGCGCCGGCACCAGCGTCAGGTGTCCGGCGGCCAGCGACGAAACGCCGACCACGTGCACGTCGTTGTCCGCGGCCTGGCGGGCCACCTCCTCGGGCGTGGAGAACAGCGAGCCGACGTCGACGTCGAAGCCGAGGTCGGCGAAGGCCGTCGCAATCACCTTCTGGCCGCGGTCGTGACCGTCCTGGCCCATCTTGGCCACCAGAATCCTGGGCCGGCGGCCGTCGGCCTCGGCGAACTTCTCGACTAGTTCGGTGGCGGTTGCGATGTTCTGGGCCTTTCCGGCTTCGTCCCGGTAGACGCCGGCGATGGTGCGGATCTCCGCCTGGTGCCGGCCGTATACCTTTTCCAGCGCGTCGGAGATCTCCCCGACCGTGGCTTTGGCCCGGGCGGCGTTGATCGCCAGCGCCAGCAGATTATTACCCAACCCGTCGTCGCCGGCGCGACCGTGCGCGGCGGCGGCCCGCGACAAGTCGGCCAGCGCGGCGTCGACCGCGGCCTGGTCGCGGCTGGCCCGCAGCTCCTTGAGTTTGGCCAGCTGCTCGGCGCGCACCCGGCTGTTCTCGACCTTGAGGACCTCGACCTCCTGGTCCTCTTCGACCTGATACTTGTTGACGCCGATCACCGGCTGGATTCCGGAGTCGATGCGGGCCTGGGTCCGCGCGGCGGCCTCCTCGATGCGCAACTTCGGGATGCCCTCGTTGATGGCCTGGGCCATGCCGCCGTGCTCGGCCACCTCGGCGATGTGCGCGCGGGCCCGCTGCGCGAGCTGGTGGGTCAGCCACTCCACGTAATACGAGCCGCCCCACGGGTCGATGGGCCGCGTGGTGCCAGACTCCTGCTGCAGCAGCAGCTGCGTGTTGCGCGCGATCCGCGCGGAGAAGTCCGTGGGCAGCGCAAGCGCCTCGTCGAGGGCGTTGGTGTGCAGCGACTGGGTGTGCCCCTGGGTCGCGGCCATCGCCTCAATGCAGGTGCGCGCGACGTTATTAAAGGCGTCCTGCGCGGTCAGCGACCAGCCGGAGGTCTGCGAATGTGTGCGCAGCGACAGCGATTTGGGGTTCTTTGGGTTGAACTGCGCCACCAGCTCGCTCCACAACAGCCGGCCCGCCCGCAGCTTGGCGACCTCCATGAAGAAGTTCATCCCGATGCCCCAGAAGAACGACAGCCGCGGCGCGAACTTGTCGATGTCCAGGTCGGCGTCCAGGCCAGCCTTGATGTAGTCGACGCCGTCGGCCAGCGTGTAGGCCAGCTCCAAATCGGCTGTGGCCCCGGCCTCTTGGATGTGATAGCCGGAGATCGAGATGGAGTTGAACTTCGGCATCTTCGCGCTGGTGTAGCCGAAGATGTCGGAGATGATGCGCATCGACGGCTTGGGCGGATAGATGTAGGTGTTGCGCACCATGAATTCTTTGAGGATGTCGTTCTGGATGGTGCCGGCCAGCTTCTCCGGCGGCACCCCCTGCTCCTCGGCGGCCACCACGTACAGCGCCAGGATCGGCAGCACGGCGCCGTTCATCGTCATCGACACCGACACCGTCGACAAGTCGATGCCGTCGAACAGCTGGCGCATGTCGAGGATGGAATCGATTGCCACGCCGGCCATTCCGACGTCGCCCTGGACGCGCGGATGGTCGGAGTCGTAGCCGCGGTGGGTGGCCAGGTCGAAGGCCACCGACAGGCCCTTCTGGCCGGCCGCCAGGTTGCGACGGTAGAACGCATTCGACTCCGCCGCGGTGGAGAATCCCGCGTACTGACGGATGGTCCACGGCTGGTTGACGTACATCGTGGGGTACGGGCCGCGCAGGAAGGGCGGCTCGCCGGGGAAGCTGTTCAGCGGGTAACCGCCGGCCACCGCGGCCGCGCGGTCGGCGCCGATGTAGACCGGCTTGACGGCGATGTCTTCCGGCGTGTGCCACTCGAGCTGATCGGGCGTGTACCAGTGCGCCGCCGCGGCGGCCGCGACGTGCTTTTCCACCGCGGCCGCGGTGGGCGGCGGCAGCGGGCGGTCGCCGTTCAGCGGGACGTCGGCGAAGTTACCGATCACAGGTGCGGTTGTGGTCATTGCGGCTACGCTCCCAGTCGAGTCAGCAGGTTCGAAAGGGCCTCGACCGCATTGATTTTCGCGGTCAGGAATTCGTCGGGCCAGTGCTCTGCATCGGCGATGGCCTTTTCCGGCCCGGCGAGGTAGACCCTCGACACGCCGGCGGTTCGGGCCGCCTCGACGATCGCCGCGGCCTCCTCCCCGTAACGCTTGTCGGTGCCGCAGATGACCGCCGCGCTGGGCGATCCCGCGTCGGCAACCGCCTTCGCGACACCGGCGGCGTCGACCGTGCCCGGGTTGACGGCTTCGATGCCGCCCGACGCCAGCAGATTGGCGGCGAACGTGGCCCGGATGTTGTGCTCGGCCAGCGGGCCCAACGGAAGCAACAGCGCCTGCGGACGCGCGCCGGTGCGCTCCAGGAAGACGTCGGAGCGATCGCGCAACGCCTCGAACGCGGCGGCATAACGCTGCAGGTTGCCGGCGGCCAGCGGTGAACCCGACGAATCATCATGCGGCAGAGCGGGTTCGGTGAGGTTCGGGAACTCGTTGACACCGGTGATCGCGGTGCGGCGGTGCGCGATGTCGTCGGCGCGTCGCGCGGCCACCTCGGCGATCTGCTCGGCGACGTACTCGCGCGCCTCGACGAACCCGCCACGCGCCTCGATGGCCTGGAAATGCTCCCAGGCCTGCTCCGCGAGCCGGGCGGTGAGGTCCTCGACGAACCATGAGCCGCCGGCGGGGTCGAGCACGCGGCCGACGTGCGACTCCTCCAAGAGCAGCAGCTGGGTGTTGCGGGCGATCCGGCGCGCGAAGCTTCTCGCCGTGCCGGGGAAGCCACCCGGGATCGCGACGTCGAACGGGAGCACCAGCACGGTGTCGGCGCCGCCGACGCCCGCGCCGAACGTGGCCAGGGTGCATCGCAGCATGTTCACCCACGGGTCGCGTTGGGTCATCATCGGCAGCGACGTTTCGGCGTGCACGGTGACCGCGCCGCCGTCCGGGTCGCCGACGACCTCCGCGACCCGCGCCCAGAGGTGACGCACGGCCCGCATCTTGGCGAGCGTCACGAACTGATCGTCGTCGGCGGCCAGCCGGAAACTGATCTGCCGCAACGCCTCCCCGACCGACATGCCCGACTCGGTGAGCCTCCGGAGATAGGCCACCCCGGCGGCCACGGTGCCGGCCAACTCCCACGTCGCGTTGGCCCCCAGGTTGTGGAAGGCGGGCCCGTCGACGGTGATCGCCCGCACGCCGCGCTCCCGGGCAGCGCGCTTGGCGACCGCGACCACCTCGTCCATCGCGGGCACGGGACGATCGCTCAGTGTCGCGGTCAGGGGGTCGCCGCCCAGGTCGATCGAGAGTAATTCGCGCTGGTCAGGTTCGACGCCTGCGGCCAACGACAACATGGCGTCGGCGGCGGCCGAGTAGTCCGCGCCCGCGTCGACGATGACCGGCGCCATGCTCAGGTGCACGCCCTGCAGGGCATCCGCGAGCTGGTCGACCGTCACGCCGGATTCGCCCACCCGCAGCACCAGCGCGCTGGCCCCGTTGCCAAGTGCCTCGAGCACCGCCGAGTTGACATCCTGGGCCGCTACCCCGGCGACGCGATCGGCGGGGAACGCCTCGGCAACCTTCCAGCCGGACTTGACGTCGCGCAGCGCATCGGCGCCCCGCACGAAAGGCCACTCGCCGGGCAACGGCGGTTCCGGCAGCTCGTCCAGCGCCGTGTAGAGCGCGCGGACCGCGATGCCGTCGTAGGTCGGGGTTTCCAGCAGCCGCTCGGGCTGGTCCCCGAGTTCCTCGGGGTCCTTCCGGGTGCTTTTCGATAGCACGCCGGCGACCGCGCTGCGCCAACGCCCGCGAACCTGTTCTAGTTCGGCGAGCTCGGGTACATCAATGGACACCGATTGCTCCCTTTTTTGCCAGCAAATGGGGCCTGCGACTTACTAATCAGGCTAATTGATCGAGCCTGTCGGCAGAAAACCACGCCGCGCTAACAGCAAGGCAGGCCGGTGATGAAACGCCAGCCTCGGGAAACGAGTTATTCATCTGCGCCCCGTAACCTTTACAGGCGTGACGGCTTCCGCCACCTGCAGAATCAACCGGACGCTGCGCGACCTCGGCGGCGCGCTGGGCGCGGCCGCGCGTCTGCTATCGCGGCCCCGGGCGATCGCCACAGTGGTCGGTATCACACTCTTGATCGCGGCCGCGTCATGGTTGCCCTTACCCACCCCGGTGCAGATGCGCGATTGGGCCCAGTCGGTCGGCCCCTGGTTTCCCTTGGCGTTTCTCGCCGCCCACATCGTGGTCACCGTGGTGCCGGTGCCCCGGACGGCGTTCACCCTGGCCGCCGGGCTGCTGTTCGGGCCGTTGATGGGTGTGGCGATCGCGGTGGTTGCCAGCACCGCGAGCGCGGTGATCGCGATGCTGCTGGTGCGCGCGGCCGGGTGGCGGCTGAACCGTCTAGTTCGCCATCGGTCGATCGACACGGTGGAGGAGCGCTTGCGGCAGCGGGGCTGGCTGGCCATCTTGTCGCTGCGCCTGATTCCCGCGGTGCCGTTTTCGGCGATCAACTACGCCGCCGGTGCGTCGACGGTGCGGGTCCTGCCGTACAGCCTGGCCACGCTGGGCGGCCTGCTGCCCGGCACCGCCGCCGTCGTGATCCTGGGCGACGCGCTCGCCGGTCACCCCAGCTCGCTGCTGTACCTGGTTTCGCTGTGCACGGCGACCCTGGGTCTGACGGGCTTGGTGATCGAGATCCGCCACTACCGCCGGCACCATCACCGCACGCACAATTCCGCCGCCGACCGGCCCTCCCCGGAGCCGGCCCCCATCGGCTGATCTCCTGCAGCAAATCTGGCTAATCGCCACGGCCGGCGGACAGAAGCTGGCAAGCTGGACCGCACCGATACCGGCATCCGCTCAAAGGGGGGCTGTTGGCCGGAACCCAAGCGCCGTACCCGCCGCGGTCCAAGATGCATTCCGCGTTGTTGGTGATCGCGTCGCTTTGTTGCGTCGTCGCCTTCTTCGCAGCCGTCTACATGCTGCCCAAGAACACTGGCCCGACCCACGAACCAGGCCCGCCGCCGCTCCTGTCACCGATCGATCTGCCCGCGTCGACCGCCGTCGGCCCAGGGGCGGGCATTTACGTCCAGTACGCCGACGGGTCGGGCGGAATGGGCTGCACCGCAGGGTTTTTGGTGCGCACCAACACCGGCCAGCCCGGTGTGCTTACCGCAGGCCATTGCAACCGTCCCGGGGAGGCCAGCAAGGTGACGATGAACCTGGGCGGGGTCCTCCCCTACGCGACGCTGGGCACGTTCAGCCAGACGGTCAGCGAGGGGGTTCACGACGAACAGCACGACATCGGCCTCATCGTGCTCAATGGGGACGACGTTCCCCAGAATCCAGCCATCGCGTCCACCTTGCGGGTCTCCGGCGTCGCCACCAACCTGCATACCGGCCAGGAACTCTGCAAATTCGGCATGGGCACCGGCGAGGCGACGTGCGGACAGATCACGGAAATCACCGACAGCAAGGTCGTGTTCCTGGCGCCCGGCCAATGCGGCGATTCCGGCGGCCCGGTGTACCTCAAACAAGGCGATGGCACCGTCGGCGCCGTCGGGATCCTGATCCGCGGGGGCGACCCTCACGCGCCCAGGCCCGGGTGTTCGGTCCCGGCGAAATTCTCGGTCGCCGAACTGATCCAGCCGTGGCTCGACCGGTGGCATCTCACCGCCGTGACCGCGGCGGCCGCGTCCGGCTGACTCTCCTTCAGGCTGGCTTCAGGCTGACTTCCTACTGTCGCGGATCGCGGCGATCCGCGGGTCCCCCCGCGGATACATGCGCCGCCGACAGAGAGGAGAGATGGGCCGAGTGAAGATCAAACAACTCATCGCGGGTTCGCTGCTCGCGGGCGCCCTCGGGACGGCCGTGGCCGGCTTCGGCGCCGCGGTGGCGAGTGCGGATCCACCCCCACCACCGGGACAGCCGGGAGTGCCGGGACCGCCGGGACCGCAGCACCCGCCGGGCGGCCCGTTCGGAGGCCCACCGGGACCGGGTGGTCCGGGTGGTCCGGTTGGTCCGGGGGGCCCGGGGCCCGGCGACCCGCTCCGGCCACCGCCGCCGGGAATCTGACGAGGCGTTAGCAGTCTGGAGCGGTGGCCGCCTCGCCTGGGGCGGCCACCGCTCACCCGCGTTCGACCGGCATGCTGAGCCGGAACCGCGCCCCGCCGTCGTGCGGCAGACAAACCAGCTCGCCGCCGTGCGCACGCGCCAGCGCCCGGGCTATCGGCAGGCCCAGCCCGGCGCCGCCGTGATCGCGGGCGCGTCCGGCGTCGAGCCGCACCAGCCGCTCGAAGATCCGCTCGCGCTCGTCGTCGGGAATGCCGGGCCCGCTGTCGGTTACGGTCACCTCCGCGGCGCCTTCGTGCCTGCGGACGTCGATCGTGATCGAGCCTCCCGGCGGCGTATATCGGCGGGCGTTGTCGAGGAGATTGGACAGGATCTGCGCGAGCCGGGTGGGGTCCGCGTTGACGGTCAGCTCGCCCAGGCCCGTGCGACGGACGGCGAGTTGCGGTGCCAGCATCGCGGCCCGGTCGGCTTCGCCGTCAGCGATCGCGGCCAGGTCGACGTGCTGGATGTCCAGTGGCAGGCCGGCGTCGATGCGGCTCAGATCGAGCATGTCCGAGACGAGCCGCCCGGCGCGCCGCGCGTCGGACAGCAGCAGGCTGGCCCGGCGATACTGACCATCTGTGTCGTCGCCTTGCTGGGAGGCGCTGGTGGCGAGTTGCTCGGCGGCGACCTGAATCCCGGCGATCGGGGTGCGCAGCTCGTGGGCGGCGTCCACCAGGAAGCGCCGGGTTGCCGTCTCGGCGCGCCGGGCCGCGTCGGCCGCCCGCTGCGCCCGGCGCTCGGATGCCTCCAAGGCATCCAGCATGCCGTCGAATGCGCTTGCCGCGCGGCCCAATTCGGTATCCGCGCGGTCGGGGCGCAGCCGCCGCCCGCGATCACCGGTCCGGATGTCGTTGGCCAGCGCCGTCAGCCGGTCCAGCGGCCGCAGCGCCACCCGGCTGACCGCCACCAACAACAGTGCGGCGACAGCCAGCGTCGCCACGCCCGCCCCGACCATCAGCAGCCGCAACTGGTGCGTCACCTGCGTGGTTTGGGTCGTGTCGGCGACCAGGATCACCCGGGCGCCGTCCGGCAACGGACGCACCATGGCCGTCGCGCTGACATCCGGTAGGGGCGGGGGCGGTGGTGGCGGTGGCCAGGGCGGTGGGACATTCGGCCCGGGTTCCCATGGCGGCGGTGCCGGCGGGGGTGGAAAGGGCGGCGGGGCCACCGGACCGGCGACGGTATCGGGGCTGATGCCGCGGTCGCCGTAGGCGGCGCCGTCGGCGGTGACCAGCAGCGCGCGCACCCCGCCGCCGTTGAGTTCGGCGGCGAGCAGATCGGGTGAGGTGTGCGCGGCGTCCAGCGCCTCGGCGCGCGACGCCGCCGCGAGCAGCCGGTCGTGCAGGTTCCGGCGGGCGATGACGCCCAGGCTGACGTCGATGGTGACGCCGAGCACCACCAGCAGCAGGGCCAGCAGCGCCACCACCACGAGCGTCACCCGGCGCTGCAGGGAGGGCGTCCGCGTCGTCATGATCGCTGGGGTTGCAGCCGGTAGCCGATGCCGCGCACGGTGTGCAGTATCCGCGGCCCGTGGGCTTCGAGCTTGCGCCGCAAGCCGCTCACGTGCACTTGGACCAGGTTGGGGTCGTAGGCGTCGTACCCCCACACGGCGTTCAGGATCTGGCCGGCACTGACGATGCGGCCGCGCTGCTCCGCGAGGAAGGACAGCAGCCGCAGCTCGGTTGCCGTCAGGTCGAGGCGACAACCGTTGCGCGCGGCCACGCCGGCGTCGGCGTCGAGCATCAGGTCGCCGAGTTGAACGACTTTCGGCAGCCGTCCGCGCCGGCGCAACACCGCGCCGACCCGTGACACCAGTTCGGCCAGCTCGAACGGTTTGATCACGTAGTCGTCGGCCCCGCCGTCCAGCCCGCGCAGCCGATCTTCCAGGCCGTCGCGAGCCGTGATCAGGACGATCCCGACATCGCCCCAGTCGCGGATGACATCGATGAGGTCGAAGCCATCACGCCCCGGCAGCATGACGTCGAGCACCACCAGGTCCGGCCGCAGGCCGTCCAGCGCCTCCTCGAGCCCGTCGCCGTCAAAGCGACCGACGGTGTGGTAGCCGACGTCGGTGAGCGCCTCGCTGACCATCTCGCGGATCGTCTCGGAGTCCTCGACCACCAGGACCCGGGGCGCGCCGACGCTGAAGTGGCCGGCGGCGGCCCGGGGTCCGTTCGTCATGCCTCCCATTGTCGGCGCACGTTCTGAAACCAACCTGAAGCGGTCGCGCGGACCCTTGGGTCACCGCAGCGACATGCCCGCTCCCCGGGCGGGGTCCTAGCAATGTCGCTGTGAGGCGGGCAGAACGCCGCGCACCTTCGCTGGTGACACGAGTGACTCACGGGACACAAGTTTCTTCAGGTCCACTTCAGTTCCGCCTCCTACCGTCCGGTGCCATGACCACAAACGATGAGATCGATACCCATCCACCCGCGCCCCTGCCGGCCGCCCATCCACCACGCGAGCCCCGCCGGCACTCCACCGGCGTGGTGGTCGGCGTCGGGGTAGCGGGCGCGATGATCGGCGCGGCGGGCACCATCGCGGCGATCGCCTTCGCCTGGATCATCAGCGCCGGGCCGCCCGGGCCGCCGCTGCCGCCCGGGCCGCCGCCGATGATGGCCCTGCAGCACGGACCGCCGCCGCCCCCGCCGATGGGCGGTCCGATGGGCGGTTTCGGGTTTGCGCCGCCGCCCGGCCCGCCCGGGGAGCGGGCATGTCGCTGCGGTGACCCAAGGGTCCGCGCGACCGCTTCAGGTTGGTTTC
>NZ_LZKF01000044.1:0-7275 GCF_001672665.1 Mycobacterium sp. E2238
GGTCTGAGCGGTCTTCGCCCGCAGCACCGGATCATCGGATCGCTATGAGCTGCAACGGATTCGGCGACATCGGCGCTCGAGTCGCTTGGATGGTCACCCCTCGTATGTCGACCATCACAGCGCCCTGCGCAGCGCCGACGTCGCCAACCGCTATAAGTACTGTTGGACCGCGGCGATGAGAGCTGCTCGGAGCAACATGCTCCCAAACCCCTTTCTCGAAGTTTGGTGACGTCGCCCGATTCGTCGATCGGAGCGTATGCCGCGCGGCGGTTGATCACACCGGAATTTGGAAAAATTGGTTACGACTCGGCGAGCTTCCTGAGGCGTTTCAAGGTTTCGGCGAGCGTGCGTCCCACCTGGCGCACGGCGATCCGGTCGGCGATGTATCCGAGCAGCCCGCCCGGCGCCTGGTACGACAGGCGGAAGGTCACCTTCGTTCGGCCGTCGTGCGCGTCGCGCAGCCGGATCCGCCCACGCAGGGTGATGCCGGTGAGACCCACGAACGCCAGGTCGCGGTCGTCATCGAATTCGACCACTTCGATGAGTCCGCCGACGGGGACGGAGCCGATCTTCCAGTGGACCGTGTAGCGCGCGCCGACGCCGGCCGCCTTGTCGTTCGAGGACTCCCAGCGCTCCAGGTTCGTCATGAACGACGGGTAACAGTCCGGGTCGCTGACGATCTTCCAGACCGCGGAACGGTCGGCGTTGATGACGCAACGGCGTTCGACGCGCATCAGCCGATCACCGGGAATCGCCGCTCGGCGGCCAGCCGGTCGACGCCGCCCTGCAGGCTGGCCATCACCTTGTCGTGCACCGCTTGGTCGTCGCCATCGACCTCGATCGGGTGCTGGACCTCGATCACGATCTTGGTGGGCAACGGAATGTGGCCGGCCAGGTCGCTGATGTTGAGACCCCACGGCAGTGCCAGCGATATCGGGACGCTCTTGAGCCGAAGCAACCTATCGGCCATCAGCAGCTTGGCCAACCACTGCCCGCGGTTGAGGAACAACGCGCTTTCCTGCCCGCCGACGCTGGCGACGGGGACGATCGGTACTCCGGCCTCCCGGGCCAGCTTCACATAGCCCATGCGCCCGCCGAAGTCGACCTTGTGGCGTTCCCACGAGGGCCGGAACACCTCGTAGTCGCCGCCGGGGTAGACCAGCAGAGCTGCGCCGGAATCCAATGCGAGACGGGCATTTTCGGGGTTCGCGGCGACGGTGCCGAATTTGCGCAGCCAGCCCAGCGGCGGTGCGGACACCACCAGGTTGTGGGCCAACTGGTAGAAGGGCCGCTCGACGCCGAAATAGGAGCAGAAGGCGAGCGTGAACACGAAAGTGTCGGGCGGCACGTTGCCGCCGCTGTGGTTGCCGACCAGCAGCACCGGCCCCTCGGCCGGAATGCGATCCATGCCGCGCACATCCGCCCGGAAGTAGAACGACGCCAGCAGCCACGTGCCCGGGAGCTGGTCGCGGATGTAGTCCGGGTCGCGCTGGTCGAGGTCCGCCTTGGGCACCCACGACACCACCTTGTCGCGGGCCCACTCCAAGACGCCCTTCGCGGTCGCCATAACCGCCCGTATACCCCGGCTTCACCGGGGGTCAAACGCGGTAGAGACCTGCGGCGTTATCGTGAGCGATCAGGTCGACAACCCGGATGGCGTCGCGCTCGCTCCAGTCGTCGTTGGCCACAAATTCCCGCAATACGCGATGAATGCCGGTGCGCCACAGGGCCGCACCGAGGAAATGGAGTTCCGCCGGACCGAACCCGTCCGAGGAGTAAAGGATCTTGTGGAACGGCGCCAGCTCCAGCAGCCGGGCGATGAACGCCACCGACCGGGCGCCCAGCTGGTTCACGCTCAGCCCGCCGTCGAGATAGACGTTGTTGAAGGCCTGCGCCAGGTATCCGGCCTCCCGCTCGTAGGGGTAGCAGTGCAAGAGGACGATCGGGGTCTCCCCTGACTGGCGCAGGAAGTCGAGCAACAGCAGCGGGTTGGTTTTGTGCAGATCGCAGTCGCGGTCGCCGAGGCCGACGTGGAATTGCAGGGGTTTGCCCAGCCGCAGCGCCTGATGCAGCCCGAACCGCAGCAGCACCCGATCCTGTAACCGGGTGCCGCCGCTGTCGCGCCACCGGCCGGCGGCCTCCGCGACCTGCGACGGCGACGGCTCGCTCAGGTCGCCGTCGAATCCGCCCCGGTAGGCCAGGATCGACTTGGTGCCGACCGCCGTCGCCGCGCGCCCACGCAGGATGTCCTCGAAAGCCGCCGCGTAGTCGCCCGGCGCCCGCGCGGCTTGTTCGGCGATCTGCTCGAGCCGAATTACCTCATATGCGCGGCCGCCGGAAAGTTCGGCCATGCCGGCCGTGCCGGCGGTTCCCGCGTCGATGCCGGTGTCCACCAGCCAGTCGCTCACTCCTGCGGCCGATAGGAACATGCGGGCCAGCTCGGCCTCGCTGAGCTGACTGCGGCGATCCCAATACGATTGTGGGTCAACGTGTTTGGCCAGTCCGAGGATTGGGCCGCAGTGCGCGCGTAGCGCGAAGCCGAGTTGCGAGTCGAACCCCGAGCCCACGATGGGTTCGGTGTTGGCCTCGTTGAGCGCGTTCTCGAACCGTTGCCGATCACCCGCCGTCAACCAGCAACCGTGGACATGTTGATCGATCAGTCGCACGTCACCGATGTGCTGTGCCAGGGCGTCCGACGTCATCGCGTGCGCCGTCACAGGCTCCAGGCCATCCGGAATTTGTCGGCCAGTTGCTCGGTGTCGAGATCGCCGTACCGCTCGTGCTCCAGGCGGCGGACGGCGACCACCATGTCGACCGCCGGGTCGCCCAGAATATCGCGCAGCAGCTCGGAATCATCCAGTGCCGCAATCACTTCGGCCTGTCCCCTGGCGAGGTTGACGACGTCGTCGCGCTCACGGTCGGAATCTGACAGGGCCGCGGGGTCGACGGTGATCTCCGGTGGCAACGCCGCTTGGCGCTTGATCCCGTCGAGCGCCAGCCCCAGGATCGCCGCCGACGCCAGGTACGGGTTGGCGGAGGGGTCGACGATTTTGACTTCGACGTTCCCGCCGCGCGGATTGGCGGGCCCGCCGGTGATGAACCGCACGGCCGCCTCGCGGTTCTCGGTCCCCCAGCACGCGTACGCGCCGGCCCAGTTGCCCGGGCGCATCCGCACGCCGGACACGATCGACCCGCACAGCACGCCTTGCGCCGCCGGCAGTCCGCCGACCAGCCCGGCCACCGCGCTCTCCCCCGCCGCCGTCATGCCGTGGGCGCCGTCGCCGTCGGAGAACAGCGGACCTTCCGGCGTGGTCAGCGAGAAATGTTGGTGGGCACCCGATCCCACGCCGTTCGCGAAGGGCACGGGTGACAGGCTGATGCGAACCCCGTGGCGGCGGGCCACCCGCCCGACGACGAGCCGAAGCAGCACCAGCTGGTCGGCGGCGGCCACCGGGGATTGTGGCGCCAGGGAGAGTTCGAACTGGTTGGCGCCGTACTCGGGGTGAAACTGCTCGATCGCGAGTCCCGCCGCCGCCGCCGACCGGGTGACGTCCCGGACGAACGCTTCATGCTCGAGGATGCCGGCGAGGCCGTACTGCGCCCACAACGCCGACGGGAGGCGGCCGCCGTCGGGGGCGACCAAGAGGAATTCCACCTCGTGCCCGATCGCCGCCTCGATCCCGGCTTCGCCGAGCGCGGCTTCGACCCGGCCCAGCGTGCCGCGAGCGCAGGCGGGAACGGGCGCGCCGTCCTGGGAGAAGAACGCGGCCGGCGCCCACGCCAGCCCGTCGCCGACGATGCGTAGGGCCGACACGTCGATGCGCAGGCGCTGGTCCCCGATGACACCGACATCGGGCGTGAAGGCGATCCCGCTCTGGTCGATCGCGAAGGCGTGCCACGACGGGCTGGCGCCGAGACCGGGATCGGCGAACGCGTTGGTCCGCCGGATCGGAACCGTCTTGGCCAGGGTGAGGCCGGCGGGATTCACGATGGTGCCGACGACGGCGTCGACGCCCTCGGCCTCGAGCTGGGCGATCCGCGCGGCGGCAAGCGGTGTGCCGGTCATGGCAGTCATTGTGCAGCCTCGAGATGCCCGGGCTGCCGGATTCAGTTCTGGCGGGCGATCAGTTCGGTGACGAACCGATCGAGGAAGCCGTCGATGGGACCGCCGCCCACCGGCCGGATGACGAACTTCGTCAACCCCGCATCGATGTAGGCGTCGAGCTGCCGGTGCAGGCGATCCCACCCGGCGGCGATCAGCTCGGCGGGGTCAACGTCGGGGCGGCGCTTCCGGGCCGCCGCGGCCACCTCAGCGGGCAGTTCGCCTTCTGCTACGGCCAACGAGATCCCGAAGTGGTCGGGGTCGATCTGCCGGCCCGCTTGCGCCGCGGCGCGTTCGATCGCCTCACGGCCCGCTCGCGCCTCTTCGGGGGTCAGGAAACTGCCCAGCCAGCCGTCGCCCAGCGCGCCGATGCGCCGAAAGGCTCCGGGCGCCGAGCCGGCCAGCCAGATATCCAGCGGCGGAGTCGGCCTCGGCAGGACGGAAGCCCCGTTGACCGTGAAATACCGTCCGGTGTAGCTGGCCGAATCCTCGGCCAGCGCCGAGCGCAGCACCCGCAGCGACTCGTCGAACACCGCGGCCCGCTCCCCGTCGGGGACCACGAACACCTCGCGTTCGGCCGGAATCGCCGACCGCAGACCGAAGACGGGAAGGAGCCGCTTCGGCGCGACTGCCGCCAACGACGCCAGTTGCTTGGCGACCAGGACCGGATGCCGCCCGGGAAGAACAGCCACCGAGGTGCCGACCTTCAGCCGGGTCGTCCTGGCGAGGGCGTAGGCCATACCGACCACCGGATCGACCGCCGGGGAGTAGACCAGCTCCGAGAACCACAGCGAATCCACCCCGCTGGACTCCAGCCGATCCACGATGGGGGCCAGCCGATCCGGAGCGGTATCCGCACCCAATCCAACGCCGAAGCGAATCTTCACGGCTAGCGCAACGCGGCGGCGCGGCCTTTTGTGCCCGCGAAACGGCGAGGGCGGCTATGCCCGGCTGGGAATGGTCAGTTTGCAGGCTTGGCCGATGTCGAGGGTCCGCAACACGCGACCCATGCCGACCCACAGCGCGCACGACAAGGCCAAGTCGGCCAGCAGCTCGTCGGAGAAATGCTCGGAGCAACGGCTCCAGAAGTCCTCGTCGTCGCGCAGGGCGGTGTGATCGCTGGCGAACCGGTCCGCGAACTCGGCGGCCAGCCGCTCCTGTTCGCTGTAGCCGGGCCACGTGCGCCACTCCTGGGCGTGGTCGTACAACTCCTCGTCGACGCCGGCGGCGGGCCCGTCCTCGTCGCGGGTGTTGACGCAGACGACGCATTCGTTGCGGTGGGCGATCACCGCGCGGGCCAGTTCGCGGGTGCGCAGCGGCAACCGGTTCTTGGTGTAGACCGCGTTGCTGAAGCCGCCGAGCGCGGCGCCGATGTCAGGAGACTTCACAAACCAGCCGGCCAGGTCGTCGTCGGCAAATGTTCCGATTCGGCTCATGGCGTGATGGTACGCCCGCAGCGCCCGTTTCAGGGTGTGGGCACCGGGATCTTCGTGGTGGGACGGTCGTCGTTCCAGTCCCGTTGCGCGAGAACGCGGCCCGCGACTCGATTCAGCGCCGCTTCGACCACGCGGCGATCCGGTCGTCCGTCGAATCCCGGTGACCGGGCGAGCTTGTCGACCAGCCAGCCCACCAGGAGCGAGTGCACGTAGTCCACCTGCTGGGCCCCCGCGGGTGTCAGCCACATCTGGTTGCCGTCGCCCCGGGCGTATCCGGTCGCGATCAGGCGCGCGAAGGTGGGCTCCAAGACCTCGAACGGTATCCGTAGGTAGTCGGCGATGTCGGTGAGTCGGGCCGTCCCATATATCTGGCCGTAGCGGTTGATGCGCAGGACGCCCCACAATCCGGCCACGTCGAGTCGGCAGTCGGGTCGCATGGCGATGCTGCGTAATCGCATGCCCGGCACGCCGCGCAGCATGCGTTCGACCGCGTTCTCCAGCATCTGATCCGGTGTCTCGGTGTTCGGCATGCCGAACGCATCGCCGAGATCGATTGTGCTGTCGTGCATTTCTCGTAGGGGTACCTCACGGAGGAACAACGCGAGGACGAACCCGACCAGCGCGACCGGAACCGCCCAGAGAAACACTTGGGTGAGCGACTCGGCGTAGGCGGCGACGATCGGCGCGGCCGCCTGGCGCGGCAACCGGTGCAACGCCTCCGGCGACGCGGCGGCCGCGGCGGGCGCGCGGCTGGCCACCATCGCCGGGCCGATCCGGCTGTGCAGGAAGTTCGTGAACAGTGAACCGAAGATGGCGGCGCCGAACGAGCTGCCGATCGTGCGGAAAAAGGTGACGCCGGAGGTCGCGACCCCGAGGTCGTCGAAGTCCACGGTGTTCTGCACGATCAGGACAAGCGTCTGCATGCACATCCCGATCCCGGCGCCGAGGATGACGAGGAACAGGGATTGCACCAAAACCGATGTCGACGGGTCCATCCGCGACATCAGAAAGAACGCCACCGCCATGACGGCGGTGCCGGCGACGGGAAAGACTTTGTATCTGCCCGTGCGGCCGACGATGACACCACTGCCCATCGAGGTGGTCAGCATCCCGATCACCATCGGCAGCGTGCGCAGGCCCGACGTGGTGGCCGAGACGCCGTCGACGAACTGCATGTACGTCGGCAGGAATGTCAGGGCGCCCAGCATCGCGAAACCGACCACGAAGGACAGGACGCAGCACACCGTGAACACCGGACTGCCGAACAGCCGGGTCGGCAGAATCGGCGCGGCGGCGCGGCTTTCCACCCAGGCGAAGACGCACAGCGCGATCGCCGAGCCGACGAACAGGCCGATGATCGTGGGCGATCCCCACGGGTAGGTGGTCCCGCCCCAGCTGGTGGCCAGTGTCAGCCCGGTGGCGCCCAGGCCGACGAACAGGATGCCCGCGTAGTCGATGACCGGTTTGGTGCGGTTGGACAGCGCCGGGATGGCGGCGGCCGCAACGAAGAAGACCACGACCGAGATCGGCACGTTGATCCAGAACGCCCAGCGCCAGGTGAAGTGGTCGGTGAAGTAGCCGCCGAGCAAGGGACCGATCACGGTGGTGACGCCGAATACCGCGCCCATCGCGCCCTGATAGCGGCCACGGTCCCGCAGCGGGATCACCTCGCCGATCAGCGCCATCGCGGTCACCATCAGCCCGCCGCCGCCGATGCCCTGCAGCGCGCGTGACGCG
>NZ_LZKF01000045.1:0-4689 GCF_001672665.1 Mycobacterium sp. E2238
TTGCGGCGGCGATGCTGGCGCTGCTGGCGGCCGCCGGCTCGTTCTTCGGATTGGTCTTCTGGATCGTGCTGGCCGGGGGCGCCGGCAATGGCGCGACGCTGGGCGCGGGCGGGGCCTGGCGGTTCTCGATGCCGGTCAGCGTGTAGGCCACGCCACCGATCGCCGTCATGGCGACCAGGGCGGACATCCCGATGATCAGCTGCGACAGCCGAAGGCGGCGCCAGGGCCGGTCCGGGGGCGGGTCGATCACGTTCAGGCGCATCGACCAGCCGGACGGGCCGTCTTCGTCGTAGGTTTCGCCGCCGAACCGCACCCGCACGTCGCCGGGGTATTCCGTCTGCGACCACGCCAATTCGCGATCGGTCAGCGCCTCGTCGTCGATCACCAGCACGTCGCCGGCCCCGAGGTCGACGACATCGCCGGCGGCGTTGGCGGCCGCGAGCACGCCGATCGACGTCCGCGTGCGCAGGCTCAGCTCGTCACCGCGCGACGCCAGCACCAGCGCGCCGCAGGCCGCCGCGAGTGCGGGTTGCGACGGCGTCAGGACGGGAATGCGCCCGTGCACCGAAAGCCGTTCGGCGACAAGCGGAATGTGTGCGCCTCCACCGACGGTCACCACCGCGCACAGGTCCGCCCAATTCTTGCGGTAGCGCACCAGCATGTCGTCGAAGGCGTAGATGAAGCCGGTCAGCCGATCCGCCATCAGGTCTTCGAGATCGTCGCGCTTCAGCGTGAAGCTGCAGCTGCGTTCACCGAGCTGGGCGGCGATTTCGGTGACCACGTCGGTGGACAGCCGCTCCTTGGCCAGCCGGCATTGTTCCCTCAGCTCGCCGAGTTGCCCGACGGCAGCCGTGCTGCCCGGGTCGATACCGCTGCCGCGGCCCAGCTCCTCGAAGACCCGCAGCAGCAACTCCTGGTCGATTTCGTTGCCGGACAGAGCCGCGTAACGCATTGTCGCGGTGATGAGTTCGAAATCGCCCGCGACATTCACCAGCGTGGCCGACGTACCGC
Source organism: Mycobacterium sp. E2238 (assembly GCF_001672665.1). Lineage (NCBI taxonomy): Bacteria > Bacillati > Actinomycetota > Actinomycetes > Mycobacteriales > Mycobacteriaceae > Mycobacterium > Mycobacterium sp. E2238. The sequence goes on from NZ_LZKF01000045.1 coordinate 1,012, forward strand.
CGCCACCGAAGTCCAGCAGCCCCACCACACCTTCGTCGGGCAGGCCGAGCTCGGACTTCACGGCGGTCAACGACGCGATCGCGTCCGAGACGAGCCGGGGCGCCATGCCGCTGCGGACGAATCCCAGATGCGTGCGCAGACCGTCGCGCAACGCCTGCACCGTAACGGGTTTCCAGTACGCGGGCACGGCAATGGAGATCTCCGAGCACGAGGCGTCCGCGCCGGCGGCGCGCACCATCGCGTCCAGGGCCTCCACCGTCAGCAGCTCCGGGTCGTGCGCGGACCCGTCGGCGGACACCAGCGCCACCGAGTCACCGATGCGCTCGACGAAGCCCTTCATCATCACGCCGGGCTCGGCGAGGTACGAATTCTCCCCGGGCACACCCACTTCGGGCGCGCAGTGCGGGTAAAGCGTCAGCACCGAACGCCGGGTAACCGGTGGACTTTCGTTGCGCGCAGCGACCAGGTTCGTGGTCCCGATCGACAACCCAAGTGGGTCGTACATAGAGCGAAAACTTTCGTCTATAGGGGTCGGTGGCCAGCGTTAACCATAGCCGTGGACACGCCCAAAACCGATGGCTTGCAACATCATCGGTATTCGGTCGATGCCACCTCGTCACCGAAGTGGTACCGCTGACCCCTTGACAAATTGACGCGGTTGCTTACACCACGGTCAGCGGCAGCGACCGTCTCGGCTCAAACTGGAATGTCGCTCCGCCGCTCACCTTTGTTACCGACACCTCGGGCAGTTCGGCCGCCGCCGTATCGGTTTCGACCAGTTCGGCGGTCCAGTCGGTGTTGGTGCCGCTGACCCGGACCTCGATGTGCGGGTCGACGGCGGTGGCGATCGCCTGCAGCGGTTGCACCGATTCCGGTGAGCACAGCGCAATCCAGGCGCCGTCGTCGTGGGCCGGCGAGCGGTGCACCACGAGCCGGTCGGCCGTATCCGCGCAGACATAGCCCGCGGGGTTCAGCAGGGGGTGCAGGTCGAGCACCTGCAGCACGCCTTCGATGCCGCCCGGGAGCCCCAGCGCGCGGTGAATGCGCTCGGCGGCCACGCCCGCTATTCCGGTCAGGCCTTGCGTGCACACCGACACGGCCTGGGCGTCGTCGGTGGCGCGCGCGGTCACCGCGATCGCGAACGACAGGTAGAGCAGGTGCATCTGCAGACACACCTCGTCGGCCATCCGCACCAGCGCCGAATGCGAGAAGCCGGCGAAGTCGAAGTCGGACAGCAACGGCCCGGAGTAGTCCGCCTTGCCCTCGTCGGAGCGGTCGATCGGATCGAGTTCCCATGTGGCGGCCCGGGTTTGGCGCACGATGTCCAGGGCGGGAATGCTCTGCGCCTCGGGATAGGACTCGTCGATGATGACGGTCCACGCGCAGTGCGGGTGGCGGTCCTTCGGTGTCCGCGGCGGCCGGTGGATGGGGCGCACCTGGGCGCGGGCGTTGGTCGCCACCGCGGTGGCGTCGAAGGTCGGGTCCTCGATGGTGTGACACATGCCGAAGACGTACTTCTCACCCATCGGCTCCACGTCGAGCAGCGCGCCGCAGTGGTCAAGCTGGAATTCGCCGTGCCAGCGGTCGTGCACGGTGTAGCGGAAGTCCATGAATTGCGGTGGCGCGCCGATGTCGAGCTGCAACCCCTTGAAGATGGTCGGCACGTCGTCGCCGGTGAAGTTGAGCGCCCGCTGCATGCGCCGGGTGTAGATGGGGCTGGCGCCCGCCCACTCCTCGATGGCGATCTGCACCATCTCGTCGCGCCCGAACGCACTGATGCACCAGGCCATGCCCGAGCGGTCGATCAGTTGCCCGATCAGGAGCAGTTCGGGAACCAGGACGGCCAGCTGTTCGCGCGTCAACCGCGCATAACGGGATCGGCTCACGGGCCAAAAATAGACTTGACTATGTTATAAAGTCAACAATGTCGATTGCTGCAGGTCAGGCCGGGGGTTCGGTTGGCCCCACCCGGCGCACCACGGCGCCGCGCAAGCGCGGCGACGACACGCGCGCGAAGATCATCGACGAGACCGTCCGCTGCATCATGGAGGAGGGCTTCGCCGCCGCGACCGCCAAGCACGTCGCCGAACGCGCGGGCGTGACGTGGGGCGTCATCCAGTATCACTTCGGCGATCGCAACGGCCTGTTGATGGCCGTCGTGGACGACGGGGTGGACCGGCTGATCGAGAGCCTGTCGGCGGCCGATGTCAGCGAGTTGCCGCTCCGGACGCGCATCGAGGTGGTCGTCGACACCGCGTGGAGCTGCTACAGCAGCCCGACGTCGATGGCGGCGTTCGAAATCCTGCGCGCGACCCGCGGCGGGCCGGGCGAGTCCCCCCGGCGCCACCTGCTGGAGATGAACGCGGCCATCGGGCAGCTCGGGCGACTGATCACCGACGATCCAGCGAACGCCGGTGCGGCCGAAGTCATCTGGGCCACGCTGCGGGGCGTTGTGCTGGCGCAGATGGTCACCGGGACCGCCATCGACTGGAGCCTGGAACGGCGTGCCCTGATCGACATGGTCACCCGCTACCTCTCCGACGGTCCGGGCCACCGCGACACCTGAACCACGCACAAGACACGCCGCACAAGGTGGCCGTCGTTCAAGTCTCGTCGCCGCCGGCTCCTCGATGCGAGCGCAGGCGGCTCATCACCGTGTGCTGCAATCACCTGATGACCCCTCACGATCTCGCCGACATCGAAGCCATCAAGCAGGTCAAGTACCGGTACCTGCGCGCGCTGGACACCAAGCACTGGGACGACTTCGCCGACACGCTGGCCGAGGACATCAAGGCCGATTACGGGCCGTCCATCGGCAACGAGTTGCACTTCACCAACCGCGACGACCTGGTCGAGTACATGCGTACGTCGCTGCCCGCCAACGTCATCACCGAGCACCGGGTGACCCACCCGGACATCACCGTTGACGGCGATTCCGCAACGGGCAGTTGGTATCTGCAGGACCGCGTGATCGTCGCCGACTTGAACTTCATGCTGATCGGGGCGGCGTTCTACCGTGATACCTACCGGCGCACCGACGCCGGCTGGAAGATCTGCGGCACCGGCTACGACAGGACCTACGATGCCACAATGTCTTTGGAGGGCATGAACTTTCATGTCAAGCCCGGCCGCGCGCTGGCCACCGAGGCCTGACCGGACGCTACTTGGTGATTGCGATCACCGCGCCGGGACGCAGCCATTTCATGATCGACACCAGCTGAGCGTCGTCGACGGCGACGCATCCCTCGGTGGGTTTCCCATCGGTGGTGTGGAAGAAGAACGCCGCGCCACCGCCCGGAGTCTTGTTCTTGTTGACTCCCATCACGACAGCGTGCTTGTACTGCGGGATTTGCAGATTCTCGCTTTCGGCGGTGTTGAACGGGCACTGGGCCTTCTGACACACCTGCATGGAGTTGAAGGTGGGGCTGTGGTCGTCGCCGCTCCACCAGTGATTGGGGCCCACCTGGGTATACGGCAGTCCAGTACCGGGATTCGGCGCGGTGCCGAAGGCGGAGTCCAGGGTGTACACGCCCATCGGCGTGGCCGGCACCCCGCTCTTGGCCTCGGGAGCCATGCCCGCCGAACCGACATGGGTGGGAATGCCGGTCCGCAGCGCCTGCCACCCGGCGGCGGAGCGCTGGTAGATGTCCATCGTTGCGTTCGACCCGCCGGTGCTCA
>NZ_LZKF01000046.1:0-57372 GCF_001672665.1 Mycobacterium sp. E2238
AACGACGCCTTTGTCCGCATGGTCCACATACCCGGGGTCATGGAGCGTCTGCTGCGCACGGTGCGCCAGCGTCTCGCGGGGTTCATCACGCCGATCCCGATCCGGGTCCGGGACGGAACGCATCTGATGCTGCGACCGGTACTGCCCGGTGACAGCGAGCGAACCGTGCACGGACACATCGAATTCTCCAGCGAGACGCTGTACCGGCGCTTCATGACGCCGCGCCTTCCCACGCCGGCGTTGATGCACTACCTCTCGGAGGTCGACTATGTCGACCATTTCGTCTGGGTGGTGATCGACGGGAAGGACCCGGTGGCCGACGCGCGCTTCGTGCGCGATGAAGACGACCGCAGCGTCGCCGAGATCGCCTTCACCGTCGCCGACGCTTACCAGGGACGCGGGATCGGCACGTTCCTGATCAACGCGCTGTCCATCGCGGCACGGGTCGCCGGGGTCGAAAGGTTCTCCGCGCGAATGCTTTCCGACAATCTGCCGATGCGCACGATCATGGACCACTATGGGGCGGTCTGGCAGCGCGAAGACGTCGGTGTGATCACCACCGTCATCGACGTGCCCGAGCGGCGCAACCACGGGTTTCGGCGTGACGTGGCCGCAAAGATCGAGCACGTCGCCCGCCAGATGATCGAGGTGGTCGGCTGAGCCCGCTCGTTGTGCTATCAACGGGCATGCGGCCGTTCCGGTTTGGCCCGGTGGCAACTCCCGCGATCGTGTTGCTGGTGGCGGCGTGCGCTCATGCGCCGGCGCCCGCACCGTCGCGGACGCCCGCCAAGGCGCCGCCGCCGACGGCGGTCAACCCCGCCAACATCAAACGGGTGGTTCGCGACCTGCCGCCCGGTTACGAGGCGTCCACGGGCATCCCCAGCGGAGTCTCCCCGGGGGCGATCTGGAGCCTGGGGCCCGACGCATCGGATAGCAAGGCGAGGCCGCCCCAGTGCGGGACCCTTGCCGATCCCGGCAGTGGACGCGACCAGTCGGCGCAGGGCGTGTCCGGTTCGGGCAGCGGCGGGATCGTCGACGCGGTGGTGGTGGCGTTGCCGGGGCCGGTCGAACTGCCGGGCGACGTCGTCGCCGCGTGTGGCCAGTGGACCGTTACCGCCGGGCGCAGCACGGCAAGCGTGCACCTCATCGACGCCCCGCATATCGATGGCGCCCAAACCGTCGGAATGGTGGCCGATGTCAAGTCGGCCGTCGAGTCGGGCACCGAGATCGATTCGCGCACATACACATTCACCGCCTACCTGGGCAACTTCTACGCGTTCACCACATTGACCACCGACCCTGGTTCGGTGGTGCCCGCCCTGCCCCCGCAGTTCGCCGCCGATCTGCTCGTCAAAACGGTGTCCACGTTGCGCAGCTGATACATCGGCCTTGGGTAGATTGGCCACGATGTTCAAGCTGGCGTTCGCGGTCGCGGTGGTGGGTGTGCTCGCCGGGTGCTCGTCGGGGGCCACCTCGGCCAAGGTCGACATCAAGAAGGTCTCCGAGGTCAAGTCGAGCTTCGGGCCCGACTTCAAGGTCACCGACATCGGCGAGCGGGGGATCGATCCCAAGGTGTTGTCCGGCCGCAAGCTCCCCGAGGGGCTGACGTTCGACCCGGCCAACTGCGCGAAAGCGGCGGCGGGGCCGGAAATGCCGCCGGACCTGCAGGGCAACATGGCCGCCATTTCCGCCGAGGGCAAGGGCAACCGGTTCGTGGTCATCGCCGTCGAGACCTCAAAAGCCTTGCCCTTCAACGACCCCGGTAAGGACTGCGCCAAGGTGGCGTTTTCCGGCCCGCAACTACGCGGCGGCATGGAGGTGGTGGATGCGCCGCAGATCGACGGGACCCACACGCTGGGGGTGCACCGCGTCCTGCAGGCGCTGGTCGCCGGCGGCCCTCGCACCGGCGAGCTCTACGACTACTCCGCCCAATTCGGTGATTATCAGGTGATCGTCACCGCCAACCCGCTGGTCATTCCCGGCCAGCCGGTCGCCCCGGTCGACACGCAACGCGCCCGCGACTTGCTCGTCAGCGCGGTGAAGGCGGTCCGCAGCTAGCGCGCGAACAGTGTCTCAGACCTAGCGCACACCGCGCGGGCGGAACTGGATGCTGACGCGCGGGCCCACCGGCGACGCCGTCTTGGGCACGGCGTGCTCCCAGGTGCGTTGGCACGATCCGCCCATCACCAGCAGATCCCCGTGCGCCTGCGGCAGCCGCAACGACGGGCCGCCACCCCGCCGGCGCATGGCGAAGGTACGGGTAGCGCCCAGGCTGATGATCGCCACCATGGTGTCCTCGGAGCTGCTGCGGCCGATGGTGTCGCCGTGCCAGGCGACGCTGTCGGAGCCGTCGCGGTAGCAGCACAACCCGACCGTGGTGAACGGCTCGCCCAGCTCGCCCGCGTAGATATCGTTGAGCCGGCGCCGCAGCCGGGCCAACAGCGGATGGGGCGGCTCGTCGACGGTGAGGTCGTGAAAGCTGACCAGTCGCGGCACGTCGACCACCCGGTCATACATCTGGCGGCGTTCCTCCCGCCAGGGCACGGCCGATAACAGACCTTCGAGCAGGTCGTCGGCGTCGGTGAGCCAGCCCGCGCGGATCTCGATAAAGGCGCCGTCACCGAGTTCTCTGCGCTCGGTGTGCTGGAACAGGGAGCCTTGTGCCGCCATCTCCACGACGCCCAGTCTATCGCACATCCGTTCGATGGAGCGGGGACCGGCGGCGCGACCGGCTACCGTTTTCACTGTGGGTGTGGTTGAGCTGGGCACCAATTCCGAGGTGGGCACGCTGCGGGTCGTCATCCTGCACCGCCCCGGCGGCGAGCTGCGGCGGCTGAATCCGCGCAACATGGACCAGTTGCTCTTCGATGGGTTGCCCTGGGTCGCGCGCGCGCAAGACGAACACGACCAGTTCGCCGAGCTGCTCCGCGCTCGCGGCGTGGAGGTGCTGCTGTTGTCGGACCTGCTGGCCGAGGCGCTGACCCACAGCGGGGCCGCGCGGATGCAGGGTGTCGCCGCCGCCGTCGACGCGCGCCGGCTCGGAGTGCCGCTGGCGCAATCTCTTTCGGCGTACTTGCGGGGCCTGGACGCCGGCAGGCTGGCCCAGGTGCTGATGGCCGGCATGACGTTCAACGAATTGCCGTCGGACATCCGCACCGACGTGTCGTTGGTGCTGCGCATGCACCACGGCGCCGACTTCGTCATCGAGCCACTGCCCAACCTCGTGTTCACCCGTGACTCGTCGATCTGGATCGGTCCGCGGGTGGTCATCCCCACGCTGGCGCTGCGCGCCCGGGTGCGCGAGGCATCGTTGACCGATCTCATCTACGCCCATCACCCGCGGTTCACCGGAGTGCGGCGCGCCTACGAGTCGCGCACCGCCCCGGTCGAAGGAGGTGACGTCCTGCTGCTCGCCCCCGGGGTGGTCGCGGTTGGCGTGGGCGAGCGCACCACCCCGGCGGGTGCGGAAGCGTTGGCCCGCAGCCTTTTTGACGACGACCTCGCGCACAAGGTGCTGGCCGTGCCGATCGCCCAGCGGCGCGCGCAGATGCACTTGGACACGGTGTGCACGATGGTCGACACCGACACCGTGGTGATGTACGCCAACGTCGTCGACACGCTCTCGGCGTTCACGATCGAGCGCACGCCGGACGGCGTCGCCATCAGCGACGAGGCGCCCTTTCTGGAGGCCGCCGCCAAGGCGATGGAGATCGACAGGCTGCGCGTCATCGACACGGGGTTGGACCCCGTCATCGCCGAACGGGAGCAATGGGACGACGGCAACAACACCTTGGCGTTGGCGCCCGGAGTCGTCGTCGCCTACGAGCGCAACGCGCAGACCAATGCCCGCCTGCAGGACGCGGGCATCGAGGTGCTGACCATCGCGGGGTCCGAGCTGGGCACCGGCCGCGGCGGCCCCCGCTGCATGTCGTGCCCGGTCGCCCGCGACCCGCTGCATTAGACGTCGAGATCGCCGCCATGGTTGTGGATAGAGCATCGTCCACAGCCCTCATGGCAATCTCGGCGAGTACCGGTCTAGCGCATCGCGTGCTCGTTGAACGATGACGTGGGGGCGGTCCTCGTTGATCACCCTGATCACGTTCCAGCCGAGTCGACTCAACATTTCGGCTCGGCGAATGTCTCTCACGTACTGGTTTCGATCGGTGCGATGCTGGTCGCCGTCATACTCCATCGCCACCATCGCGTGCTGCCAGCCCATATCTAGATAGGCCACGAACCCGCCGTCAGTGACTTTGATCTGGGTGGTCGGCCGCGGTAGACCTGCGTCTATCAAGACGAGGCGCAACCAGCTTTCTTTCGGCGATTGCGCACCGCCGTCCATCAGGGAAAGGGCGGCCTGGCATTGTCGGACGCCACGGACTCCTCTGTTGCGGCCAATGAGCGGGATGACTTCGGCAGCGGTGAGGCCGGTCGCGGCCGAAAGGGCATCCAGGTGGGACACCGCTCGAACCCGCGGCAGGTGGCGTGCGATATCGAATGCCGTCCGCGCCGGACTGGTTGCTGGTAGTCCGTTGAGCTCGACCAAATCCTGGGCGCTGATGCGTTCTCGGCGAATGATGATGCCGGGCGGTGAATGGTTGAAGGGCCCGATGATCTCTACTGGGGTGAAGTCGTCGACCCATTTGGCTCCGTGGAGCGCGGCGGCGGCGCAGCCGGCGATGATCCCTCGCCGACCCGACCACAGCCAGGCGGCCAAGATATTGTCATGAAGTGACGTGAGCGCGTTCTTCGGGACATAGACGTCTCGATGGATTCGCCGGTAGTTCCAACGCAATTGGCTGCGAGTGAGCGAACCGCGTGCTATCGCTTCGCTTCCGAGAAACACCCCCGCCACGCGCTCATCATGAGCGCCGCCGCCCGCCTCTCGTCGACATTGCCGCCATGGTTGTGGATCGCGCGGATATCACAGCCATAGCGGCAATCTCGATGCAAAAATCGACTACCGCCAGCTGGGCAGCCAGATCTCCATGTCCCAAGTCTGCTGCGAGATCGGCAGGCCGGTGAGCACCGGGAAGAGCCAGGCGAAGTTCGTCACCACCAACGCGACGTAGCAGCACACGGCGATCAGCCCGAGTGTGCGCCGTTCCGAGCTCAGCCCGCGGGCTCGACCCGGCTGGTAGAGGATGTCGCCACAGATCAGGGCGATCCCCATCACCAGGAACGGCGCCATCGTCGCCGCGTAGAAGAAGTACATCTGGCGGTCGATGTCGGCGAACCAGGGCAGCCAGCCGGCGCAATAGCCGGTCAGCACAACGGCGTAACGCCAGTCGCGGCGGACGAAGGTGCGCCAGACCGCATACACCAGGACTGGGACCGCGAGCCACCACATCGCCGGAGTGCCCACCAGCATCTCCGCCTTGACGCACGACTGCGCGCCGCACCCGGAGACGTTCTGCTGATCGATCGCGTACAGCACTGGCCGCAACGACATCGGCCAGCTCCACGGCTTGGACTCCCACGGGTGGTAGTTTCCCGCGGCGTTCGTCAGGCTCTTATGAAAATCGAAAGCCTTGGCGGTGTAATGCCATAGCGAGCGGATGGCGTCGGGCAGCGGCACCACCGAGTGCGGGCCGATCGACTGACCCACCTCGTGTCGATCGATCGCGGTCTCGGACGCGAACCACGGCGCGTAACTGGCCAGGTACACCGCGAACGGGACGAGCGCGAGCGCATAAGCGGTGGGAATCAGGTCACGCCGCAAAACCCCCCGCCACGGGTTCGGCACCTGGTACTGGCGCCGCGCCACCACGTCGAACGCCAACGACATCGCGCCGAAGAACAGCACGAAATACAGCCCGGACCACTTTGTCCCGCAAGCCAATCCGAGCAGGACGCCCGCAAAGAAGCGCCACCAGCGCACCCCCAGGCGCGGCCCCCACACCGTCTCGGCGGCGCGCCCGGCAAGCAGCGCGACGTGCATGCGCTGGCGCACCTGATCCCGGTCGACGATCAGCGCGCCGAACGCGGCGACCACGAAGAAGGTGAGGATGCCGTCGAGCAGCGCGGTCCGCGCGGCAACGAAGCTGACCCCGTCGCAGATCACCAGCACGCCGGCGATGGCGCCGACCAACGTCGAGCGGCTGATCCGCCGGACGGTCCGCATCACCAAGACCACCAGCACCACGCCGAGCAGGGCGCCGGTGAACCGCCAGCCGACGCCGTTGTATCCGAAGATCGCCTCCCCGATCGCGATCAGCTGCTTGCCGACCGGCGGATGGACCACCAAGCCGAACCCGGGGTTGTCCTCCACCCCGTGGTTGTGCAGCGCCTGCCAGGCCTGCGGCGCGTAATGCTTCTCGTCGAAGACGGGGGTGCCGGCATCGGTCGGCGAACCCAGATTGAGGAAGCGGGTGATCGCCGCCAGTACGGCGATCACGCCCGTGACGACCCAGCCGCGGATTTGATCGGTGGGCCCGAAGTCGGCCACCGGAACCATCGGACCCGGGCTGACGACGGGCACGACACGCTCGTCCTCGACGACGGGGCTTTCGCGGGGCGGGGCGGACATCGGTGTCGATCGTAGGCTGTCGGTCATGACCACTGGCCGCCTGTTGCTGGGCGCGACGCCGCTGGGCCAACCGTCGGACGCCTCGCCCCGCCTGATCGACGCCCTCGCCCACGCGGACGTGGTGGCGGCCGAGGACACCCGCCGGGTGCGGACGCTGGCGAAAGCGCTGGACGTCACCATTTCCGGCCGGGTGATCAGCCTGTTCGACCGGGTGGAGGCGGCCCGGGTGGACTCGCTGATCGCCGCCCTCAAAGCGGGTGCGACGGTGCTGGTGGTCAGCGATGCCGGGATGCCGCTGATCAGCGACCCCGGCTTCCGGCTGGTCGCGGCGTGCGTGGAGGCCGACCTTCCGCTGACCTGTCTCCCGGGCCCGTCGGCGGTGATGACCGCGCTGGCACTGTCGGGTCTCCCGGCGGAGAAATTCTGTTTCGAGGGTTTCGCGCCGCGCAAGAAGGCCGCGCGGCGGACCTGGCTCGAGTCGCTGGCCGACGAGCGGCGCACCTGTGTGTTCTTCGAATCGCCGCGCCGGTTGGCGGCGAGTCTGCGCGACGCCGTCGACCAACTCGGCGGTGACCGCCGGGCGGCGATCTGCCGGGAACTGACCAAGGTGCACGAGGAGGTGGTGCGCGGATCGCTCGACGAGCTGGCGGCGTGGGCGGACGACGGGGTGCTCGGCGAGATCACCGTCGTGCTTGCCGGTGCGACCCCACGCGCCGACCTGCCGTCGCTGGTCGCGCGGGTGGAGGAGCTGGTCGCCGACGGCGCCCGCGTCAAGGACGCCTGCGGTGAGGTGGCCGACGCGAATCCGGGGGTGCGCTCACGCCAGCTCTACGACGCGGTCCTGCAGTCGCGCCGCGCGTGAGGTCAGCCGGCCGAAAACGCGGCGGCGATGCGCGGCTGCCCCACGATGGGGGACGCCTTGTGCAGGCATTCGGCCCATTCGGCGTCGGGATCGGAGTCCGCGGTGATCCCCCCGCCGACACCGAGCACGGCACCACCCGCGGCGTCGAACTCGACCGTGCGGATGGCGACGTTCAGCTCGCATCCGGCCACGGGAGAGGCCAAACCAATTGTGCCGCAATATATCCCGCGACGATGCGGCTCCCACTGCGAAAGCAGCTGGCGGGCCCGGTGTTTGGGGGTCCCGGTAACCGAGGCCGGTGGGAAGGCGGCGTCGAGCAGCGCCGACGTCGGCAGTTCGACCGGAACCCGCGCCGACACGGTGGACACCAGGTGCCACACGCCGGGCGCACGCCGGACCACCAACAACTCGGGCACGGTGACGGTGCCGACGAGCGCTACACGGCCGAGGTCGTTGCGCACCAGGTCCACAATCATGATGTTCTCGGCCACCTCTTTGGCCGACGCCCGCAGCGCCGACGGCCAGGCGTCCAGGGGCAGGGTGCCTTTGATCGGGCTGGAGGTCACGAGCGTGCCGCGCCGCCGCAGGAATAACTCCGGGGACAGCGACGCCACCGCGCCCCACGCCCCGGCGAGATACGCGGCCCGCGCCGGGGAGGTGCGGGCGATGCCGTCGGCGAAGAAGTCCAGCGGGGCGCCGGTGACCGTTCCGGTGAAGTGCGTGCACACGCAGGCCTGGTAGACCTCGCCGGCGCGGATGGCCTCGAGGCAGTTCAGCACCCCGTCGCGGTGGGCCGCCCGGTCGGCGGGCCCCCAGTCGATGCGGCAATCGAGCTCCGGCGGGGGCGTCGCCAGCGCGGCGGCCAGCCAGTCCGGCATCGGCGCGCCTGACAGGCTTTCGTACCACCAGTGCCCGTCCCGGTCGCGGCGCAGCACGCAGTCGGTCCAACCGCCCGCGGCCTCGGGGATCCGGTTCGGCCCGCCCTCGGCGCCGGGATCGGGATAGGAGAGGTAGCCGATCCAGCCGCCCCCCACCGCCTGCGCGTCGACGGTCTGCGAGCTCAGCTGGACCGCGAAGGCCGCGTCGGGATCGACCGGCCGCGCCGAGACGCTCGGGGCGATCACCGCCAGCGCGCCGAACCAGTCGCCGGTCAGCGCTGCCGGCGGCGACAGACCGAGGCGCGCCGTGGCGTCGCCCACGGCGCGCAACACCTCGGGTGCGGCGCCGAGGTCGCCGAGCCGGTCGATACGCACCGCCCTAGCTTGACAGAAGGGCGGTCACCTAGCCGCGGCTGACGTCACGGGCGGTCGCCAGGGCCACCAGCTTGTCCGGGTTGCGCGTGACGTAGAAGTTGGTGATTTTGTCGTCGGCGATTTCCAGCGTGATCACCCCTTCGAGGTGATCGCCCAGGTAGAGCAGCACGGCCGGGGCGCTGTTGCACGTCACCATGTCGACGCGGAATTCGGCGAACTCCGTGGCCTTGCGGATCAGGCCGATGATGGCCCGGGCCACCCGGTCGGCCCCCACCACCGGCCGGCGCGCCGCGGACACCTTGCCGCCGCTGTCCGCGGTCCAGGTGGCGTCGGGGGCGAGCATCGTCATGAGCGTCTCCACGTCGCCGCTGGCGGCCGTCGCGAGGAACTGGGCGGTGATCTGCGCGTTGCGTTGCGGGTCGGCCGCGTCGAACCTCTTCCGTCGCGCCCGCACGTGCTCACGCGCCCGATGTGCCACCTGCCGGACCGTCGGCGCGGGCTTGCCCACCGCCTCGGCGATCTCGCCGTAGTCGAAGCCGAACACCTCGCGCAACACGAACACCGCGCGCTCGTCGGGGCTCAGCGTCTCCAACAGGACCAGCATCGCCATCGAAATCGATTCCGCCAGAACGACATCGGTGGAGGGATCTTGGTCGTCGAGCAGCAGCGGCTCGGGCAGCCACGGCCCCACGTAGTCCTCGCGACGACGCGCGTCGGTGCGCAGCGCGTTGAGCGCCTGGCGGGTCACCAGCTGGGCGAGATACGACTTGGTGTCGCGCACGGTCGACAGGTCGACCGCCGCCCACCGCAGGTAGCTGTCCTGCAGCACATCGTCGGCTTCGGTCGCCGAGCCCAGCATCTCGTAGGCGATGGTGAACAGCAGCGGCCGCAGCACGGTGAACCGTTCCGCGTGCTCACTGCCGGCGGACGGGCGCGTCATCGCAGAGCGATCTCGGCCGGTGCCTGCGCGGGCCTCTTGCCACCCTTGAGCCAGAGGTAGGAGCCGGGCTTGGCGGCCTCGCGCCGGATGGCCCACAGCGTGCCCTTGCAGATGGCTTCTTTGATGGACGCACCCGTCCTGCCGCCCAGCGCCATGTTCACCGGGGTGTCGTCGGTGCGCGACAGCTGCACCGTGCCGTGGGTGCGGCCGAGGCTGATGCACTGACCGACGAACGCCTGGCTGAGCGGGGCCGGGGCTGTTCCGGCGATGCGGCTGAGCACGGTGTTGGCGGCTTGCGCGCCCAACGGCCCGGCGGCCTGGCAGCTCATCCGCAGGGGCTGTCCCGACGGCGCGGCGGCGTCTCCCGCCGCGACGACGTAGGGATTGTCGACGCTGGTCAGCGTCTCGTCGGTGAGTAGGCGGCCCACCGCGTCCGTGCTCAGGCCGCTGCGCGCGGCCAGGTCCGGCACGGCGAATCCGGCCGTCCAGACGGTCGCCGCGCTCGGCAGCACGGCGCCGTCGGCGAGCACCACCGCGTCCCAGCGCACCTCGGTCACCATCGCGGATTCCAGCACGTTGACGCCGAAGCCGCGCAGGCGCTTGGCGACCGAGCGCCTGCCCCGCTTGCTCAGCGACGGGCCGAGCGCGCCGCCGCATACCAGGGTCACCTGGCGGCCCTGTTCGGCCAGCTCGGCGGCGGTTTCGATGCCGGTCAGGCCGCCGCCGACGACGGTGACGGGCGCGGCCAGCGGCAGGTCGACGAGCGCGTAGCGCAAACGCTGCGCACTTTCCAGGTCGGCGACCGCGTACGCGAAGTCCGCGAATCCGGGCACCGCCACCGGTGTCGCACCGGTGCTGCCGACCGCGTAGATCAGGTAGTCGTAGTCGAGCTCGGCGCCCGAGGACAGCAGGACGCGACGCGCGGTGGCCTCGATGCGGTCGACGGTGTCGACGACCAATCGGATGCCGTCGCCCAACAGCGTGGAGTAGTCGGCGGTCGCGGCGCCGGTGTCGGCGACCAACTGATGCAGGCGGATCCGCTCCACGAAGACGGGCCGGGAGTTCACCAGGGTGATGTCGATGTCCGGTCGCTGCCGTAGATGGTTCGCGGCCACTGTTCCGGCGTATCCGCCTCCGACCACGACGACGTGAATTTTCCGGGCGGCTACCTCGCTCATTGCTGTCTCCTGTTCTGATGGGCCTGATGCCCTCGAGACACCGCGGGCCGGCCGAGCGTGACAGGCCCGCCCCACATTGTGACGCGCCTCACGGGAGCCACCTCGGGGGCCGGGGACGGCGGCGACGTGCGTGTTAGGCTGCGCTACGCCAATTCGTGACCTGCCCCGCGTCGGATACACGTACCGGATAACCCAGGCAGTATGGGGCCACTTCAGTGGACATCGGTGTGTGTTGGGAGAAGCAACCGTGAAGACGAGGAATAGCGCGCTGGCCGCTGCCGTGTGCGCGGCTATGGTGCTGAGCGGATGCGGTGGCAAGAGCGATCCCGGCCCACTGTCCGCGATGGTCAGTCCGGCCATTCCGCCTACCGCTCAGGAGATCCCCAACCCGCTGCGCGGCCAGTACGAAGAAGGCTTGAATCCGCTTTTCCCGCAAGGCAATCCCGCGCAGCAGCGATACGCTGCCTGGCCCGCGTCGGACGACGCCAGCTTGCGAGTTTCGTGGCGGCAGCTGCAGCCCGTCGACCCGCGCACGCTGCCCCCCGACGCTCCCGACGACCGCAAGTTCGACTTCAGCGTGATCGACGACGCGCTCACAAAGCTCGGCAGCCGAAACATGCGACTGACCCTGGGCGTATACGCCTACAAGTCCTGTTGCAACGATTCCTATCCCGACAACACCAACATCGCGATTCCGGACTGGATCCGCTCCGCGGCCACCAGCTATCCCGCGGCGCCTAACGGTGCCGGACCCGGTGTGGCGCAGGTGGTCCCGAATTGGAATGATCCCGGCTACCTGACCGGTTTCGGGCAGTTGCTCGCCGCGCTCGGGCGGCGCTACGACGGCGACGAGCGCCTCAGCGTGTTCGAGTTCTCCGGCTACGGTGATTTCGGCAAGGCCAGCCTCGCGTACGTGCGTGATGCGCTCGGTGCCCCCGGCCCCGCGCCGGACGACAGCGTGCCGAAGTTGGGCTATTACAGCCAGTTCCGTGATCAAAGCATCACCAAAGCGTCCATCGGGCAACTGGTCGCGGCGAACGTCGGCGCGTTCCCTCACACCCAGCTGGTGGTCGCCGCCGAGAATCCGGAGATCGTCCGCGAGTTGTTCGCCGACGACGTGACGAAAAAGCTGTCCGCACCGGTCGGCGTCCGCGCGGATTGTCTTGGGGTGCAGTCACCCCTGCCGGAATGGGCCGAGTCCAGCGACTCCCACTACGTCCGGTTCGACGACGCCGCTGTCAACACGATCAAGCAGCGGCTCACCTCGGCGCTGGTGATCAGCCAGTGGTGCCGGTTGCCGAACGGTACCGACCCGCGGTCGTACTACGAGAAGGCCCTGCACGACGTCGTCAGGTATCACGTCTCGATGACGGCGAGCGCCGACTTCCCCGACCGGGATGCGACCTCGGCGATGGACCCCAAGCTCTATCTGCTCTGGGCCAAGGCGAACACGTCCGCCGGTTACCGGTATTCGGTGGAGGCCAAGCCGGGCTCGCAGTCCATCCAGGGCAAGGTGGCTTCCATCTCGGTCATCTGGACCAACTACGGTTCGGCGGCGGCCACCGAGCGATGGGCACCCGGTTACAAGCTGGTCGATTTCTCGGGAGCGGTGGTCCGCACCATTCCGGCGACGGTCAATCTCAAGACGCTGTCGCACGACGACTCCAGCCAGTCACGCGAGGAGGCGGTTCCGGAGTCGTCGACGGAGTCGGTGCGCGTCGACGTGACGGGGCTGGCGCCCGGGCACTACACGCTGCGCGCGTCCGTGGAATGGCAGCAACACAAGCCGGGCGCCTCCCACGTGGTGAACTACGCGCCGATGGCGCTGGCCCGCGACGGCCGCGACGGTTCCGGCCTGTATCCGATCGCCACGCTGGACATCGCGAGCGACGCCTCCGCCAACGGTCAATGATGCGTCCGTCTCGCCGTAGACCAGCGCCCGCGCAAGTTGCTCGTTAGCCCGGATGAAGCGGCTACTGCGTGATACGTTTTTGCTGACTGAAACCGATCGTGACCTGCCCTCGATGCGTACGGGCGCGCATTCGACGGGATTCGTCAGCGAGACCGTCCCCCGATCGGGCAACCGTCAAACGCGGTGGCCGCCCGGGTGAACGTATGCCCGTATCGGAGGAGACCGTGCCGCGCAGCCTGGACCTGGTCGTCACCTCCGTTGCCACGCAGCTGATGGAAGCCACGGCAGCGACCGCCACCCTGGTGAGCCAGAAGGTGCTCGCACAACTCGTCGAGCAGTTCGACGTGGACGCCAGCTTCTTGCGACACCTCGACCCGCAGACCCGGGCCTCGGCGCTGGTTGCCGAGTGGCCACCCCGAACGGTCGCCGCGGATCCGGATCCCACGGACTTCGCCCAGCTGGACATCGCGGAGTCGGTCCTCGCGCAGTGCGGGCACGGCCGCAAACCGGTGGTGATCCGGCCGGCGCAGTCGAAACGCTATTTCCGGCGCGGGCCGGGCGGGGGCAAAGTCGCCGCCTCGCCTTCGGTGGCCGCCGCCCCCCTGGTCTCGGGCGAGACGACGACCGGCTTGCTCGGCTTCGTCAAGTTCGGCGCCCGCAAGTGGGAGCAAGACGAGATCAATACGCTCGAGGCCGTCGCCGCGCTGTTCGCGCAGGTGCAAGCGCGCATCGCGGCGGAAGAGAAGCTCCGCTACCTCGCCGAGCACGACGATCTGACCGGCCTGTACAACCGTCGTGCTCTGGTCGCCCACCTGACCGAACGGTTGTTGGCGGGGCGCCCAGGGCCGGTCGCGGTGCTGTACCTCGACCTCGACCGGCTCAAGCCGATCAACGACTACCTCGGCCACACCGCCGGTGACTGGTTCATCCGGGTCTTCGCGCAACGCATCCGGATCTGCGCTCCCAACAGCACGATCGCCCGGTTGGGCGGGGACGAGTTCGTCGTCGTGCCCGACGAGCCGCTGGCGCCGGAAGCCGCGGAGTCGTTCGCCCGTCGCCTCTCGACGATGCTGTGCGAGCGCCTGGCCATCGGCGGCCACGTGATCAGCCGGACGGTCAGCATCGGCCTGGCGGTGGGCGTTCCGGGGCGGGACAACTGCACCGACCTGCTCCGCCGGGCCGACGAGGCGGTGCTGACGGCGAAACGCGCTGGCGGCAACCAGATTGCGGTGTCCACCGACGACATGTCCCTCAAGCGCGCGTTCCGCAACGACATCGAGCTGCATCTGCAGGGCGACATCGGCAGCGAGGCGCTGCTGCTGCACTACCTGCCGGAGGTGGACCTGTCGACGGGCGCCATCGTCGGCGCCGAGGCGCTGGTGCGCTGGCGGCACCCGATCTGGGGGCTGCTGCTGCCGGATTCGTTCATCGGGATCGCCGAATCGACCAACCTGGCGATGGAGTTGGGCCGCTGGGTGCTGCGCAGCGCATGCGCCGAGTTCAGTCGCTGGCAGACCAACGGCGTCGGCCGGGAAGCCGTCATGCGCATCAACGTGTCGCCCGTCCAACTGATCACCCGCGGGTTCGTGCGCGACGTCGCCGGCATCATCGACGAGTTCGGCATCGCGGCCGGTTCGGTGTGCCTGGAGATCACCGAGCGCGCCGTGGTCCACGACATCGATACAACCCGAAAAACCCTGGCGGAGCTCAAGGAAGTCGGGGTCCAGCTGGCCATCGACGACTTCGGCACCGGTTATGCGGTGTTGTCGCACCTGAAATCCCTGCCGGTCGACATGCTCAAGATCGACACCGGATTCGTGCGCGACCTGGGCAACAACGCCGGCGATCTGGCGATCGTTCGCGCCATCATCGGCCTGGCCGAGGCGTTCGGCCTGGACGTGGTGGCCGAGGGAGTTGAAACAGCGGCCGCGGCAACGATTTTGATGCAGCACGGCTGCCGCCGGGCGCAGGGCTTTTTGTTGTCGCGCCCCGTCCCAGGCGACGAGATGGAAGCGCTGCTGGCCGCGCGGTGGTTGCCGATGCCGTTTTTGGCCGACCTCAAGGCGTTGCCGACGAGCGCCATCTAGCATCGCACCGATGGTCCGAAAATTGAGGAAGTGTGCGGCGGTGATCGTCGCGTGCTCGGCGCTGGTGCTGAGCGGATGCGGTGGCCACAGCGACCCCAACCCGTTGTCCGCCGTGATCAGTCCCGCCATCCCGCTCAGCGTGCAGGAGGTGCCGAATCCGCTGCGCGGGCAGTACGAAGACCTGATGATGCCGCTTTTCCCGCAAGGGAATTCCGCGCAGCAGCGGTATCCGGCGTGGCCGGCGTCGTACGACGCCAGCTTGCGCGTTTCGTGGCGGCAGTTGCAGCCCACCGACCCGAACACGCTGCCCGCCGACGCTCCCGACGACCGCAAGTTCGACTTCAGCGTGATCGACGATGCGCTGGCGAAGCTTGCGAGCCGGAACATGCGGCTCACGCTTCGCGTGTTCGCCTACAACTCCTGTTGCGACGCCACCTATGCGAACAACACGAACATCGCGATCCCGGACTGGATGCGGTCCGCCGCCACCAGCTATACGGGGCCGCAACGATACTGGTGGACACCCGGGGTGGCGCACGTGGTGCCCAACTGGAACGACCCCGTCTACCTGAACGCCTTCGGGCAGCTGCTCGCCGCGCTCGGTCGCCGCTACGACGGCGACGAGCGGCTCAGCGTCTTCGAGTTCTCCGGCTACGGGGACTTCAGCGAAAACCACATCGCCTATCTGCGCGACACGCTTGGCGCGGCGGGTCCCTCTCCGGAAGAGAGCATCGCAAAGCTGGGTTACTACAGCCAGTTTCGTGATCAAAGCATCACCAAAGGGGCCATCGGACAGCTCGTCGCGGCGAACGTGAACGCGTTCCCTCACACGCGGTTGGTGACCACCGCGCTGAATCCCGAGATCGTTCGGGAGCTGCTCGCCGACGATGTCACCAAGAAGGTGTCCGCGCCGGTGGGCATCCGCTCGGATTGCCTCGGCGTGTACGCGCCGCTGCCCGTATGGGCGGAGTCGGATGGCTCGTACTACGTGCACACGAAAGATCCGGTCGTCGGCCAACTGAAAGACCGGTTGGCCTCGGCATTGGTGATCACCGAATGGTGCCAGCTGCCCGATGGAACCACTCCGCGGTCCTACTACGAAAAGGGCCTGCGCGACGTCGTGAAGTATCACGTGTCCATGACGTCGAGTTTCAACTTCCCGGCCGTTGATTCGAACACCCCGATGGATCCGGCGTTGTACCTGCTGTGGGCGCAGGCCAACGTGTCGGCCGGCTACCGCTACTCCGTGGGAGCGCGGCCGGGGTCGGAATCGTTTCGCGATCGCGTGGCGACCATATCGGTGGTTTGGACCAACTACGGCAGCGCCGTCGCCGTCGAGAAATGGGAGCCCAGCTACCGGCTGGTGGATTTCTCCGGCGCGGTGGTCCGCACGCTGCCGACAGCCGTGGCCCTGCACAAGCTGGTCCCGTCCGGGGAGAACTCGGGTAATCAACCGGCTCCGGCGTCGTTCACCGAATCGGTGACCGTCGACCTGGCGGGTTTGGCGCCCGGGCACTACACGCTGCGCGCTTCCGTGGATTGGCAACAGCACAAGCCGGACGCTTCACACGTGGTGAACTATCCGCCCATGCGGCTGGCCCGCTCGGGACGCGACGAATCCGGGGGGTACCCGCTCGCGACCCTCGACATCCCGCGGGAGGCACTGACTTCCGCCCCGCGCCAATGATGGTGGGCTCCAGCAAATGCTTCTAAGCGGGTGTAACAACGCATTGCGATTAGGACGATGCTGCGTGGCGAGTGCTGCATAATGTGCACTGGGCTTTGCGCGGCGGGTGTAAGGCAAATCAATTCGACGCTATTGGCGTGGCGTCGCCCCAGAGAGGTTAGTGGATGGATTTCCGCACCTTTGTCCGGACTCTCCTCACGCACTGGAAACTCGCCTTGGGCGCATTGCTGGCGTGCACCATCGGCGCCGCGGCGGTCACGGCATTGCAGACCAAGCATTACCAGTCGACTGCCACCATCCTCATTTCCTTTCCCGGTGCCACCGACCTCACCGAGTTGTACAACGGCACCCTGACCGCACAGGAACGGTTGTCGTCCTACGCGCAGATCGCCGGCGGCCGGACGGTGGCGGAGCGCGCGGTCAACCAGCTGCAAGCACCGATCAGCGCCGACACCCTGGTGACCCAAACCCAGGTGAAATACACCGCCAAGTCTCAGCTTTTCACGATCACCGTCAAGGACACCGACCCGAACCGCGCCGCGGCCTTGGCGGGAGCCATGGCCGATCAGTTCGCCGCGCTGGTGCCGACACTCGGCGCGACCACGGGTCCGAATGGCCGGCCCGTACCGGTGACGTCCGGCCCGCGGTCCGACGCCGGCGAGCCGAATCCACCCGCGGCCCCACCGTCGGAAGCGCCCGGCCAACCGGCGGCCAAACCCATGCCGGTGGCCAGGGCGCGGGTGGTGGAGGCGCCGCGGGTGCCCGATCACCCCGTGACGCCCGTGCCGGTGCGCAACATGGCGATGGGATTCGTTGCCGGAATCCTGCTGGCCATGGCGGTGGCGGTGGCCCGCGAGGCCAGCGATCGCACCGTGCGATCTCGGGAGAAGCTGGAACAGCTTTCGGGCCTGCCGACCTTGGCCGAGCTGCCCGGCAGGCGCGGGAACACCCCGCGGTTCGGCGTCGACTCCGCCCTCGACGACGCCGTGCGGGGCTTGCGCGCCCGGCTACTCAGGGCGATCGGACCCGACGCCCGCCGCGTGCTGGTGGCGGCGCCGTTCGGTGGGGAAGGAACGACGACCACCGCACTGAACCTGTCGCTGGCCCTGGCCGAAATCGGCGAGGACGTCCTGCTCGTCGAGGGCGATACGCGCCGGCACGTGATCGCCGGTCTGCTGCGGGTCGAGTCAGGGGAGGGGCTGGCCAACGCGCTGGCCAGCCCCGGGATCGCCGCGGAAGCCGTGAAGCCGACGCCGATCGCCAAGCTGTTCATCCTCGCGTCCCGGTCCGCCCGCCGCGAGACCCCGCCCTGCAGCGCGTTTCTGCCGGAGGTGATCGACAGGGTGATGCTGGACTTGTCGTCACGCTTCGACCGGATCGTGGTCGACGGGCCGCCGGTGCTGGCGACGCCGGACAGCGGCCTGCTGTCGGGCGCGGTGTCGGCCACGGTGCTGGTGGTGCGGGCGCGCCGGACCACCGTCGACGAGCTCAACGACGCGGTGACCGCCCTGCGCTCGGCCGGCGCACAGGTGGTGGGCACCGTGCTGACCGACGCCCGGCCGGCGCTGCACATCAGGGCCGCGGCCAAGACCTATCGGACGAAGGTCGGCGGCCCGGCGTGATTCCCTACCTGCCCGGTCGCCCTCGCCTGGCAGTGGACGGCGTCCTGCTGACGGTATTCCTGTTCGGCTGCTTCGTCTTTGGTGTGCTCGCGGTGCGCCGAACCACCGAGGGAGTGTTGCTCATCGCCGCGACGTTCTGCCTGGTTGTCTATTGGGTGAAGCGCGAGGCGCTGGTGGGGGTGACGCTGTTCCTGGCGTTCGCGGCGCTGCCGGAAGGATTGCACATCGGCAAAGTGATCGGGCCGGTGGCGATCTACGCCTACCAGGTGGCCGCGGTGCTGGCGATCGGTTACCTCATCCCGATCGTCAGACCGCGGTCCAAGGATTTCCTGCTGCCGGCGATGTTCGTGTTGACGGTCGTGTACTTCACCGCGGTCGGGTTTCAGATGGGGCACGACGCCACGATGGTGCTGCACGAAGCGACGACTTTGATCGAGATGGTCATCGGCTTCGTCTTGGCGCTGTTGATCGTGTACGGCGGCTATCTGAAGTTCTGCATGCGCGTGATGGTCGTGACGCTGTGGTTCTCGGCGGCGATGGCGATCTTCAGTTCGTTGCATGCCATCCGGCTGGCCGGCCGCGCCGAAAGCCTGGAGGGCGCGACGGGCGCCGGCCAAGCCCTCCGCATCGTCCTATCCACCCAGACGCCGGCCACCGCCGCGCTCACCGCGCTGGTCGCCGCGTCGATCATCGGTCGCGTCCGGCCCATGACGTACCTGGCCTTCGGTCCGCCCGCGCTGATCATTTCGCTGCTGGCTTTCTCGCGGAACACGCTGATCGCGGTGGCGGTGGGCGCGACCGTCGCCTTCTTCGCCAGCTTCGGCTGGCGGGCGCTTCGCCGTTCGGCCGCCGTGGCCGCTGTCAGCGCGGGTGTGGCCGCGCTGATATTGCCCGGGTCGCTATTCCTGCTCCAGCAGTCGGACGCGGGGTCGTGGCTCAGCGATCAGTTCACCGCGTTCAATCAGCGGGTCTTCGGCGGGGTTTCGGCCAGCGCGCTCGCCACCGACGAATCGACGCTGGACCGGCTGCGGGAAGTTGCCCGGCTCAACGCCGCGATCGCCCAGGCGCCGGTGTTCGGCCACGGCCTGGGCTACGCCTACCAGCTGCCGTCCGGCAACGATCCGAAGGCCTTCGCCTGGACGTTGGGCCCCACCTACTCCCACCTTTTCTACCAGTGGTGGCTGGCCAAGGCCGGGGCCGTGGGCATGGCGGCGTTCGCGTGGATCGCGTTGACACCGATTGTCCGCGCGCTGCGCTGTGCGACGATGCAGGCGAAGGTCAGTGCGGCGGTCTGCGCCGGTCTGCTCGCGATATCCGCGGTCTGGCCGCTGCCTGAAATGCCCATGGACGCACTGGCTTTGGGGCTTGCCCTGGGAACGGCGATGGGATTCGCCGGCCTACTTCGCAGGAATTCCGAAGCGGATCAGGCGGACGCCGGCCCGGCGCCGGCGCCGGCCGCTGCCGGCGGAAAATGATTGCGGTCACTCACGTCGGGCCCGACATGTACAGCTTCGGCGGGACGCAGTCAGTGATCCGAGTCATCCGCGACAACAGGATCGGCGCCGACGAAATTCGCGTCCTGTCAACGTGGAACGGGCGTCACCACGCCAAGAACCTGTGGCTCACCGCGCGCGCGGGCGCCGCGCTGGCTCGGGCACCGCGCGGGAGCGTCGTGCACTTCCATATGTCGAACGGCGGCGCCTGGCTGCGCGAAGGGTCGCTGATTCGCGTTGCGCGGGCGCGAGGGTTCCGGGTCATCGTCACCATCCACGGCTCCGACTTTCCGCAGTTTTCCCGGTCGCACCCCCGTTTCGTGGCCGCCACCCTGAGGAAGGCGGACCATCTCATCGTGTTGTCGGAGGAAGCGCGTGCCTGCGCGCAATGGGTTGCGCCCGCGGTGCCGGTGTCGATCGTCGCCAACCCGATCCCCATCGATCGAGACGCGCCCGGGGCCGCCTCGACACCGCCCGTGGTGCTTTTCGCCGGCACCATCGGCCGCCGCAAGGGCGTCGACACGCTGGTCGCGGCATGGCAACTGTTGCTGGCCGAGGGCATCGAAGGGCGTTGCCGCATAGTCGGTGTCGTCGACGACTACACGCCGCCGCCAATGGAGCGGCTCACCGTCGAGCCCCCGGTGCATCCGGATCGGGTCCGCGAGCTACTCCGGTCGGTCCGCGTGGTGACGCTGCCGTCGTACGCCGAGGCAATGCCGATGATCCTGACCGAGGCCCTCGCTGGCGGACGACCGTTCGTGGCCACCCCGGTCGGTGGCACGGCGGAGATCGCCTCGGACCCGGGCATGCTCGTGCCCGTCGGTGACGCGTCCGCGTTGGCGGCGGCGATCGGCCGGTACCTGCGCAACCCGGAGCTGGCAGAGCGCGACGGGCGGCGCGGTCAGGAACACATCGCGGCGACGCGGAGTCCGCGGATCATCGACGCGGAGCTGCGCCGGATTTACGAGGGCTGCGGTGTTGGAACGAGTTGAACTCGAGGGGCCGCAGCTGAGAGTGAGCGCGGTCGGCTTCGGATGCGGCGGTCTGATGCAGTCGCCGTCCCGGCGGGAACGGATGACCGTGCTGGGCGCCGCGGTGCACAGCGGCATCACTCACTTCGACACCGCGCGGATGTATGGCCTGGGCAGGGCGGAGGCGGAACTCGGGGCGTTCCTGCGGACGGTCCCGCGCGACAGCGTCACCGTGGCAACAAAATTCGGCATCGACGTCGGGGGGATGGCCCGGCGCCTCGGCCGGTTTCAGGCTCCGGCGCGGGCGCTGCTGCGCAAGGCGCCGGCGCTGCGACGCGCGGTCAAGCGGCAGCAGGCGGCACCCGAAACCGCCCGGGTGTACGACGCGGCCACCGCGGCCCGCAGCCTCGACGAGAGCCTCGCGGCGCTGGGCGTCGACTACGTGGACATCCTGTTCGTTCACGGTCCGCGGCCGGGGGACACCGTCGCCGGCGGCGAACTTCGAGAATTCTTCGAACGCGCCCGCCAGCAGGGCAAGATACGCGCCTGGGGTGTCTCACAGGACGAGGGGCTCGACACGGATTTCGCCGCAGCCTTCGCGCCGGAAGGGGTGAGCCAGGTGCGCGCCGATCTCTTCCATCCGCCGCCGCGCCCAGCGGATCTCGCGTTCGGCGTGCTGCAACGGTCGTACGCTGCGCTCTCGAACGCGTTGCGGGCCGACGCGGAGTTGGTGCGACGCTGGCGCCAGGCCCTCCAGCTCGATCCGCTCGCTCCCGGGGCGCTGCCCAGGCTGATCCTCGCTTCCTCGGCCAGCGCAACGGGTTGCCGCGCAATCCTATACAGCACCACCGACCCACACCGGGTCGCCGAAGCGGCCGGCGCCGTCTCGGCGCCGCCGGACCAGGAGACCCTGACGCGGTTCCTCGCGCTGGTGGCCGAGGTGCGCGGGGGCGCTGCCGCGTGATCCGCGGCCCCCGGGAGTTCGCCCCGAACACGACGGTCCGGACCGACGTCGTGGTCGTCGGGGCCGGCGCGATCGGCATTGCGACGGCGCTGGAACTCGCGCGAGCCGGCATCCAGGTGGCGTTGATCGAGAGCGGACTGGAACGCAAAGACGAAGCGGCCCAGGATTTGTCGGCCTTGGACTCCCGGCAGGACGACGATCTGCATGCGCGCAGCGAGCTGATGATCCGTCGGCAGGTGGGGGGGACTACCGCGCTCTGGGGTGGCCGCTGCGTCAAGTTCGACCCCATCGATTTCGAGGACCGCCCGCTCACCGCGCAGGCGCCCTGGCCGATCCGATACGAGGACGTCGAACCCTACTTGCAGCGTGCCTGTGATTGGGCGGCGTGTGGCCGGGCGGCGTTCAACGCGCGGGAGATTCCGGAGCTGGCGCACCACGACCTGATCGCCGGGCTGCCCGACGGCGACGTGCGCACAACCGACCTCGAACGCTGGGCGCTGCCAACGCGTTTCGGCCGTGAGTACCGGGACGCGCTGCGTGAGGCCTCTGCCCTCACCGTGTGGACCGGCCTCACCTGCACCGAGATCGTGACGACGCCGGCCGGTGACTCCGTTGACCACCTCGTGGTCAAGACGCTCGAGGGCCGACAGGGGAGCGTCGTCGCCGCGGACTACGTCATCGCGACCGGTGGTTTGGAGGCGACCCGCCTGCTGCTCGCCTCGGACCGCCATCACCCGGCGGGTCTTGGAAACGCGGGCGGCCACCTCGGGCGGTGGTACATGTCGCACGTCGAAGGCCGGGTCGCGCGCGTGCAGTTCGCCACCGACCAGGTCAGCTACGCCTACGAGCGGGACGGGGACGGGGTGTACGTGCGCCGGCGATTCACCCTCGATCCGGCTCTGCAGCGCGAGGCGGGGTTGCCGAATGCCGCTGTGTGGCTGGTGAATCCACCGATCAGCGACCCGGAGCATGGAAGCGGCATCCTTTCCGGCGTCTATCTCACGCTCATCTCCCCGATCGGCCGCTTCCTGCTGGCGGAGGCCATCCGCGCGAAGCACACCCAAACCGACGGTCCGCCGCGGATCCTCGCGCACCTGCGCAACATCGTGCGAGACCTGTTCCCGTCGATCCGGTTTGCGATTGCCTTCTCCTATGCCCGCTTCCTCCGTAGGGGCCGCAAGGCGCCGGGCTTCTTCGTGAAGAGCGCGGACAATCGCTATCTGCTGCACTACCACGGCGAGCACCTCCCGCACTGGGAGAGCCGCGTCGAGCTTGCCGACGACCGCGACGCCCTCGGCGTGCGCAGGATCCGCACCCATATCCACTTCTCCGAGGACGATTACCAAAGCGTGCGCAGGGCCATCGCCGTGATCGATGAACATTTGCGCCGCCACGGCGCCGGACAAGTGGAGTGGCTGACCGACGACGTCGAGGGCGCCGTCCGCGAGTTCTTGGCCGGGCACGCCGGCTACCACCAGGCCGGAACGACGCGCATGTCGCACGGTCCCGATGGCGGCGTCGTCGACCCGGACCTACAGGTTCACGGTGTGCGCGGGCTATACGTGGCGAGCACGTCTGTCCTGCCGACGTCGAGCCAGGCCAACCCGACCCTGCTTGGCATTGCGCTGGGTGTCCGGCTCGCCGATCGCCTCAAGAAGGCTCGAATGGCTTGCGAACGTTGACGGCATAGGCAGCTCAGCGCCGACTCGCCAGCACCCGGTCGATGACGTCCAGGAAGCGCTCCGCGACGATGTCGACGTCGCAATGCTGCGCGTAGTAGCGCGCCGCCTCGGCCCCGCGCTGCGCCGCGACCGACGGGTCGGCCAGCAGGTCGAACGCGGCGGCGACTCCGGCGACATCGTCGACACCGATCGGGGGACAGCCGGGCGGCTGGTACTCGGGCAGGCCGCCGGACGTCGACACGATCGGCATCACCCCCAGCTGCATCGAGAGCACCTGCACGCCGCTTTGTGACGCGCGTCGGTAATGGCAGACCGAACCCTTCGCGGCGGCCAGTGTCGGGATGACGTCGGCGTAGCGGTAGCTGCCGTTGCGCCAGCGCGTGTGTTTGGGCAGCGCGGCGGGGTCCAGCGGCCCGTCGCCGATGAGCACCAGGTTGTCACCGTGCCAGCCGCCGCCGACGATATGGTGCTGCCACGCCTCGAGCACGACATCGACGTTCTTGTACGGGTTGAGCCGGCCGAACATGACGAAATCCCGGCGACCCTCGGGACCCACGAATGGCGGAACGCGTTGGGGGTCAATATCACTCGCGAGCGGCACGACAAACACGGGCGTGCCGGCGACATCGCGGCGCGAGGCGACGGCTGCCGCAACGTACTCGCTGTAGGTGATGGTGGCGGCCGAGCGCGCGCCCCACCGGTCGAACACCGCGCGTTCGTAGGACGGGACCTGTTCGCCGGGGTCGTGCGGCCGGTCGTCATGCACCACCTGGATGCGGGGAACGCGCCCGGCCAACGCGATCCAGCGGGGATCACGGACGATCTCGGCGATCACGACGTCGGGTCGAAACTCGCGGATCCGGCGCCACGCCTTGAAGGTTGGGAGCCAGGTGGCGGCGGTTTTGAACCGCGGATCGAGCACCAGCTCGTAGTCGCGGGCGGCGTCCGACTCGGGGTGCCGGTCGGAGGTCACCAGCAACACGTCGGCGCCGCGGCGCAACAGCCCCTCGGCCTGCACGCGCACCGCCGGCCGTGTCCACGGCGAAAGCCAAAGTACCCGAGGCGATTTCATTGCTCGTTGTCGGCCTGCAGGAAAACGTCGGCGTCGGTCCACATCCGTGTCTGAAGCGCGCGTCGTGGCAGGCCCTCGAGGAGGCCCGTGATGCGGGGGGAGGCCAGCAGCCGCCAGGCCAGCGGATTGATTTTCTCGCGAGTCCATATGTGCAGACCCATGCCCCCGAGCTGCCACCACCGCGTCTTGGAGGTGTGGAACTGCATGCCGAACTGCTTTCCGATGAGCGCCAACGTCGATTTCTGATAGAAGGTGATGTGCTGGCCGGTGGCAAAGGCGTAGTACATCCATTCCTCCGGTGGCGGGGGCCGGCCGTCAAAGAGTTCGGTGGTGAACACGATGGTGTCGGTGCCCGTGGTCTCCAGCAATTCGGCAACAAATCCGACCGGGTCGGCGAGATGCTCCATCACCTCGAAGGCGGTGACCACCGTGTACGGCGGGCCCGGACCCGCATCGGCCTCGAAGCCTTGCGCGGTCAGGTTGGGGGAGTGCTTGTCGGTCCAGTAATAGTCGAAGCCGATGTCCCGCATCAGGCGGGTGAAAACACCATAGCCCCCGGCCGCGTCGAGAAACCGGCCGCGGCGATCGAAGAAGAAGTACAGCAGCACCGACATCGCCCGTGCAAGATACTGATTGCGCCACAGCATGGTGGTGTCCGCCGCCGCGATGGGGCTGGCGTAGGCCTCGTCCAGCCAATGCGGCTCTTCGGTCTGCAGGCCGCCGCAGTTGTCGCAGAAGTAGTACTTGCAGTCGTATTTGGCGAGGACCCGGTGAGTGAACGCCAGACTGGTGCTCGAATTGCAGATGCGGCACAACACGCCTATCAGACCCTCCCGAGCATGACCCGCGCCTTGAGCAAACACCGGGACAATGGAGAACCTACGGCACCCGCAACGCCATCGGCAAGCAAATCGGGACCGAATTTCGGCGCGGACGGGCGTTGTGCAGCACCGCTATTCAGCGAATGCCGGGAATAGTCAGGCGGGGCCGTGATAGCTTTGGTCTCCAATGGCCAAAAGCGCTACACCGCCGCCGAAAGAGACGCTCCGGCAGAAGGTCCGGCGCATTCTCGGCAGTGAAACGCGGGACCAGCTCAAGGATCTGATCCTTTTCGATCATTCCCAGTCGCTGAAGGCGAACCATCCCAACCCGCTCAACCGCGCGGGCAAAAAGTGTTTTTCGGCGACCGACGAGGACGGAATAACGCTGGAGATCCTGCGCCGCATCGGCCGGCTCGACGGCGGCGTCTTCGCGGAGTTCGGCGTCGGCGACGGGACCGAGAACAACACCCTGATCCTTGCGGCCCTGGGCTGGAAGGGCTTCTGGGTCGGGGGCCAGGACCTGGCCGTGGCCGTCGAGGACCACCCGCGGTTCGCCTACGAGAAGGCGTGGGTAACGGCGGACAATATCGTTGCGCTGGCCCGGTCCTGCCTGCGGAGGATCGACGCCACCCAGGTCGACGTGGTCTCCCTCGACCTGGACGGCAACGACATCTACCTGGTCGAGAAACTCCTGGCCGATGGCATCCGGCCCAAACTCTTCATCGTCGAATACAACGGGAAGTTCCCCCCGCCGGTGAAGTTTCAGATCGCCTACGACCCCGAGCACGTGTGGCAGTCCGACGACTATTTCGGGGCGTCGCTGAGCAGTTATGCCGAGCTGTTCGCCCGCTTCGGCTACCGCCTGGTCTGTTGCAACTCCCACTCCGGTTCCGATGCGTTCTTCATCGACACCGCCCTGTCCGAGTGCTTCGCCGATGTGCCGACGGGCATCGAGCAGCTCTACGTGGAACCCAGGTATTTCCTGTACAGCGGGTTCGGGCAGCACAAGACGTCGCCCCGCACGGTGGCCAGGATCCTCCGCTACGAGCGGTAGGGCCTTGGACGAAAGCCATTGCCCCCAGCGGGCGTTCACAGCACCGCATTGATCGCCTCGAGGTAGGCGTCGGTCATCGCCTCGACGGTGTAGTGCTTACGCATCCGTTCGAAGCCTCGCCGCCCGACCGGCGGCAACGCGTCCGGCTCCGCCAGGATCCGCGCCAGGCTCTCCCGCCACCCCACCACCGACACCGGCTCGACCAGGAATCCCGCCCTGCCGAAATCGAGCATTTCCGGCACGGCGCAAATCGCCGACGCCGCAACGGGAACCGCCCGGGCCATCGCCTCGAGAATCACCAGCGGAAACGCCTCGGACCGGCTCGGGACACACAGCAGGTCCGCGTCCGCCAGCGCGGGCCCGGGTCCGGCCGACCATCCCCGCCACTGCACCCGATCGCGCAAGCCGGCCGGGGTAAGCGCCTGCAACCTCTCGCGATCCGGGCCGTCACCGAAAACCGAGAGCCGCCATGGCATATCGGGCAGCTCGCCGAGCGCCTCGATCAGTAGGTGCGGGTTCTTGTGCTCGACGATCCGCGACAGCATGACCAGGTGCAGCGGGTCACCGGCCGTGCGGACCCGGGGCGCCGGGTCACCGGCGAGGGCGACGCCGTTGGGCGCAACGAAGTGCCGTCCCCACAACCGATGCTGGGCGACCAGCATGTCCCAATGCCGTTGGGCCAACACGATGAAGCCGTCGGCGCGGCGCATGGCGGCGGTCAGCGGCCGCGAGTAAATGGGCCGGTCCTGCTCGGGAGGGACATGCGGAGCCACCAACCAGCGCCGGCCGGCCGCGCCCGCACGCCACAGTGACGCGAATCCCGCCTCCGTGTTGGTGTCGGCGGTGATGAGCACCGCCGGGCCTTCGGGGATATCGACCACGGGCGCCCACCACGGCTGGCGCACCACGCGCACGGTGTCCGGAATCTCGGCGATCATTGGGCCGAACCGTTGCACGCAGACGATGGTGACCGAGTAACCCCGGCTATCCAACTCCGTTGCCAGCAAAGCCTTTTGCCTCTCGGCGCCGCCGTAGACCAGGCGGTTGGTGGTGATCACGATCGCGGGCAGGTCCTTGCGGCGGCCGCCGTGAAGGCTCCGCCGCGACCGCAGCAGGGTGGTACCGGCCAGGTACGCGTCGGCGTGGTGCACGCTGTGCTGGTGCTCGAGCAGCAGCGCGGTATCGGCTCGCGCCAGATCCCGCTCGCGGCGGGGCTCGGCGGCGGTGCTCTCCTCGTCGCCGAGACCGGCACCCTCGACGCCGATCTCATCGGCCAGCAGCATCCGCCAGCCCGCCGCGCGGGCGCGGGCCTGCCAGTCCGCCGCCGCTGCGACGCCGCTGAACTCCTCGTCGAAGCCCCCGACGGTGTTCCACGCCGCGCGGTTGATCGCCAGGCAGGTGGGGTCCAATTCGCCCTCGACGCCCTCTGATTCGGGTGGTTGCCGGGCGTAGCGGCGTGAAAACGGTGAGCCCCGCCGCCTGCCCGCCGCCAGCTCGCGAACCAGGGTCCGGCGGCGGGTTGCGACGTCCCACGGCGCCCAGCCGGGCGTGGTGTCGCCCCGCGCCATCGGCGAAACCGCGGCCACCCGAGGTCCGCGCAGCAACTCGCGAGTGCGGGTCAGCGGTCCCAACAGGCGGACTCTGACGTCCAGCAGCAGCAGATCCGCGTCGCTCGGGGCGTGCCCCACCAGCGCGTTGAAGGCCTCGGCGAAGCCAACTTTCGCCGCGCCCGACACCAAGTGGACCCACGGGTGCCGGGCCGCCACTTTCCTACAGTCGCCGGTCGCGTAGACATAGACGGCCAGCCCGGGCAGTTGCTCGGCGACACCGGCGAGGCACCCCTCGAGCGTGTCGGGGCCGCACCCGGCCACGATCAGCACGGCAAGCGGCCGGACCGGTGGCAGCCCGGCCGCGCCGCCGACCGGGCCCTTCAGATATTGCCGGTCCAGTTCACGCTTCATGCCGCCAGCCGATTTCGGCGCAAGGAGGCAAGGTCCGACCAGCGCAGCGGGCCGGCGGCCGCGCTGGTGGCGAGGTAGACGACGGCGGCCACCGCGAGGACGAGAACCACGTGGTGACCCCGGAGCAACAGGGTCGCCGCGACGCTGGCTGCCGTCGGCATCAGCACCCGCAGCAAGAACGCCACGGGCGTACGGTAACCGCAGTGCCGGCGCAGCCACCAGCTGCTCACCGCCAGGTTGAAGAACTCCGTGCATACCAGCGCGATGCCGGGGCCGACGGCGCCGAGCCGGCCCGCGAGCGCGACGTTGAGCGCGACGTTGAGCACCAGGGTGGCGACCGTCAGCCAGAGCAACACCCGCTGATGATGGCTGGCGACCAAACCCTGGCCCAGCGTGCCGCTGATGAATCGCAGGGCCGCCGCAACGAACAGCAACGCCAGCGTCGGCGTCCCGCGGGCGACGAACCCCTTATCGCCGAACAACCCGATCAGCGGTCCGGCCAACAGCGCCCCGACAACCGCGACGGGGATCGCCACGAAGTACATCAACTCCACGCTGCGGCGCAGGAAGGCGGCGAACGCGGCGACGTCACGCGAGAACAGCTCGGTGGCCGTCGACAGCGTCGACTTGAGGAAGACCAGTGAGACCACAATGGTGTTGAACGCGATGGTGAAGGCCAGCCCGTACACGCCCACCTCGGAGTGGGTGCTCAGCAGGGACAGGATCACCCCGTCGGCGCGGCAGTACAGGAGTCCGACGACCAGAAACCCCATCAGCGGCAGGCTTTCCCGCAACAGATCCGCGGCCTCCCGGGGCGCGAAGATTGGGCGCACCGAAATGTGCCGCATCGCCGCGGTGCCCTGGATCACCAATTGCAGGGCGGGCGGGATCAGTTGCGCGACAGCGAACCAGACGACGTCCGCCCGCGCCGCGACCAAGCCGACGACCATGGCCAGCGCGGCCAGGCGCCCGGCGACGTCGGAGATGGCCACCGCCGAGAACCGGACGGTGGCCAAGAACACCGGCTCGAACCGCGTCGTCATGGTCTGCATCAGCAGCGCCCCGGACAGCACCACGAGCATCACTCGGACGTCGGCGTCGTGATAGATGAGCAAGCCGGAGCCGGCCGCCAACAACGCCAGCGGAACGCAATAGATCAGGGCCATGCCGCTGTTGACGCGCACCAGACGCTCGAGGTCGCCCTGGCCCGAGGTCACGCGGCGCACGATCACGGTCGCGATGCCGAGATCGGCCAGACTGGTCCACACGGCGATGAAGAGCACCGCGATGGAGAGTTGGCCGTAACGGCCCGGACCCAGGTAGCGCGCCGTCATCGCCACCGAGACCACCGAGGCCAGCATGCCCAGTGCCCGGCAGATCAGTTGAATCGAGAACGCGTGAGCCATCCGCGAGAGCGGCACCGATGGGACGACCGCACCAGGGGTCGTCGGCTCAGTCATGACTCCCTAGTATGCGCCGTGACTGGTGAGAACGGCCTTAATCGTCTTGGCGATGATCATCAGATCACCCGACATCGACCAGTTGTCGACATAGGAGAGGTCCAACCGCACCGACTCTTCCCAGGACAGGTCGGATCGGCCGCTCACTTGCCACAATCCGCTCACGCCCGGCTTCACCAGCAGCCGCCGCTTGACGTCACCCTCGTAGTTCTCGACTTCCCGCCGCAATGGCGGGCGCGGCCCGACGACGCTCATCTCGCCCTTGAGGACGTTGATGAACTGCGGCAACTCGTCGATGCTGAACCTGCGCAGAATCCTGCCGACGGGAGTGACCCGTGGGTCCTGGCGCATCTTGAACAGCACGCCGCCTGCGCCTTCGTTCAGCTCCAAGAGGTGATCGATCTGTGTGTCTGCGCCGTCGATCATGGTCCGGAACTTGAGCATTCTGAAGGGCTTACCGTCGATGCCGATCCGTTCGGATGGGTAGAACACCGGGCCCTTGCTGGTGAGCTTGACGGCGATCGCCGCCGCGATGAGGAAGGGCGCCGTCCCGATGAGGGCCGCCAGCGAGAAGAGGAAATCGAAGACCTGCTTCTGAAAGCGCTGCGTCCCTTCGTATTGCGGCTTCTCGACATGCAGCAACGGCATGCCCGCCGTGGGACGCAGGGTCAACCGCGTCTCCGCCACGTCCATCACGCCGGGCGAGACCACGACGTCGACGTCCATTGTCTCCAACTGCCACATCAGCTCTCGGATTCCGTGCATCCCGAAGTGGTCCGTCTGCGTGATCGCCACGGTGTCGGCGCCGCAGCGCTGAATCGCCGCCACCGCGTCGCTGACGTCACCGAGGATCGGCACCGCACGGCCGCCGAGGGTGAGGGCATTGCCGCGCGGTCTCCCGTAGCCGGGAATGCACACACCGACGACGGCGTAGCCGTCCAGCGGGTTGCGTGTCAGTTCGTGGGTAAGGTGGGAAACCGCCTGGCGGTCCCCGATCGCCAGGACCGTCGTCTGGCATTGGCCGTTCGCGCGCATCTGGCGGATGTGCTTGCGCCACAGGCTGCGGCTCCCCAGCAAGCCCATGGTCCCGACGGGAAGCGCGATCGCGAGATAACCGCGGGCCAGGTCGACCTTGGCGAGCAAGGTCACCATCGCGATGATTCCGAACGTCCAGAATGACGCGCTGCCGATCCGCCGGTACTCGTCGATGCCGGCACCGATGACTCGCGTTGAGCGCGTTTGGAATACCGCCAGCGATGACAGCCACAGCGCCGCGAACAGGAATGACAACATCGTCATCGCTACGTCCGAGTAACCCGAGGTGTTGGCGATTTCACCGAATCGGACGTACTGCGCGAGCAACACCGACGCACACACGATCACGGTGTCGCTGATGCGCAGATGCTGCGAATACTGCTGCTGCCAACGCCGGACGGCATTCCCCGCGGGGGAGGGCGCCGAAGCGGCGGTGACGGGTAAAGCGCTCGTTTGGTGGCGAGCCGACGGGATCATGCCGGCAGGCCTCCAGTTGTGCGGCCCTGGTTCGGCGTGCACGACATCCACCAATTCCCGGGTCATCAACGGCTTAGACATGACGCTGCCCTCTCGATTGGCGTGAAGGTCGGCGTTCGCGATGGCCAACTGGCGTCCCGCTCGGAGATGACCGTGACCGGCAGCGGCCAGACAATCCCGAATTCGGGGTCGTTCCAATGCAATCCCTGCTCGTCGGAGGGTGCCCGCTCACCGCTGACGTGGTAGCTGACTTCGGTGTCGTCGATCAGGGTTTGGAAGCCGTGCGCGACAAACGGCGGCAGGAACAGCGCGCGGTAATTGTCCGCGCTCAACTCGACCATCACGTGGTCGCCGTAGGTCTGCGACCCGGGCCGGATGTCCACCGCCACGGCCGCGATGGCGCCGCGGGTGCAGCGGACCAGTTGGGTTTGGGCGTACGGCGGCACCCGATGGTGCAGGCCCCGCACGGTGCCACGGGTGTAGTTGAAGAAGATGTTCGTCTGGGTGACGTCGAAAGTCAGCCCGCGGCTGGCGAATTCGTCGGCGCAGAAGGTGCGGGAGGAAAAGCCGCGGTGATCACGTTGCGGTTCGAGGTCGATGATCGTCACGCCGGCGATCTGGGTGGGCGTGTACTTCACTTACCGCTCCTTCCGTAACGAGTGCTTGGTCGGTTGATGTGACGGCCTATGCGTATCCACCGGATGGCGGGCGCGTCATCACGGTCGGGATGACCCCATACCGGGGCCCGAGGTTCTTGCCGGACGCGGCGGCCAGGCGCGGCAGCGACCCCATGATGCTGGGCGGCGTGTTGGCGCCGGCGAGACTGATGGTCGGCAAAGCCGAGGCGGCACTGTGCGCCGCCGGGATCACGCTGGTCCAACTGGCGGGCACCGCCAGTGGGCCCAGCGAGGCCGCGCTACCCAGGCTGCCGATCACGCCGGATCCGAGCGAGCCGATCGCGCCCGCGCCCGCGCTCGCCGCGCCCGCTGCCGCGCTCGCGGCCCCGGAGGCGGCAGCGCCCGCAGCGTTCGCGGCCGCCATCGCGCCGTTCGCCAAACCCTGGCCGGTCTGGGCCATGCCGAGGATGGAGGACATCCCGTACAGCGGGGTCGCCGCGGCCATGAAGTAGGTGGGAATGGCGCTGGGGACGCTGGACGCGAGGCTCGACATCAGCGACGAACTGGCCGAGTTGGTCACGGTGCTCGTGGCGCCGGTACCGGCGTCGGTGAGGGTGCTGGCGATCATCGGCGACGAGAGCCCGTGCAGGGCGTTGGGCACCGAGGACACCACGTTCGAGAGCGACGTATGGGTGGCCGTCAACGTTTCGGCCTGGGCGAGCGCGCTGCTCTGGCTGGCCACCCCCGCCGGGTTGGTGACGTCCGGCGGCGGGCTGAACGGGGTGACCTCGCACGCGGCGGCCGAGCCCGCGGCGTACGCGTACATGGCCGCGGCGTCCTGCGCCCACATCTCGCCGTATTCGGCCTCCGTGGCCGCGATCGCCGCCGAGTTCTGGCCGAAGAAGTTGGTGGCGATCAGCGTCGCGAGCTGGACCCGGTTAGCGGCGACCGCGGGCGGGGGGACGGTCATCGCGAAGGCGGCTTCGTAGATTTCGACGGCGAGCCTGGCTTGACCGGCCGCCTCGGCCGCCCGCGCGGCGGCCCCGGCGGTCCACGCCATGTAGGGCGCGAAGGCGGACGCCATGGTCAACGACGAGGGACCCATCCAGCGCCCGCTCGTCAATCCGGCGATCACCGACCGGTAACAGCTTGCCGCGGAATGCAATTCGGCGGCAAGGCCGTCCCAGGCCACCGAGGCGGCCATCAGCGAGACGGGGCCGGGACCGGCATACATCCGCGCGGAGTTGAACTCCGGGGGAAAGGCGCCGAAATCGATCACTTCAGGCCCTGCCCTCAGCGGCGGCCCGGCTCGTCGCACGCGAAGACCCGCTGACTCCGGCGGGAGGCAGGTCGGCTTCGGCCGGGGGCGCGCCGTACTGCAGCACCGGCATTCCGCAACCAAACATACTTAAAGTATGGAATAGGACCATAGCGCTAGCGAAGAGTATTTCGCCCGCGGCGGCGAAGGCACTTAGTCCTTTCCCTGGTGGTCCACCTGCTGACGCTGCCTGCGCACGTGGCCTCGTGGTCACGACCGGCATCTACTTCTCCTCACAACCTGCAGGTGGCCCGGGACGGGGCGTATTTGCTGTTCAAAAGCCTGAACCATGGGTTTGGGCCATCTCTGACCACAAACTGACAAACTGATAATAGCGTACAAATCATACTAATAGTCTGTAAAGATCGTGTGATCCGCACTACAGGTATTTGCGGGACCGTCAAGCCGGGCGTTTGTGGCTGCTAATCTCAGAAGTGGCCCAAGTACTGCCCGGGGGTGGCCGGTCGGTTTCGCTTCAGACCGCCTGAGAACCGAGGTGTATGCCCTGCTCATCAACCTGATGGCGATCGAACAGGTCAGGGTCGCAGCCCCCGACGAGGACACTTGCGTTGTCCGCCCCGACGCGGGAGGCCCCGGCATTCGTGTCGGGTTCACGCCTTCGCATGAGGGTCGCGTCTTCGCGGCCGATGAGAGCTGAGCTGGCATCCCGATGACGACCCACTCGACCGATGGACGCGCCGACGCGACGCGGCGGCAGATTCTGCGGGCTGCGTCCCATCAGTTCGCGCGCCGGCCCTATCACGACGTCGGGCTCGATGACATCCTGGCTGAGGCTCAGCTGACCAAGGGCGCGATGTATTTCCACTTCAAGTCGAAACACGCCCTGGCGGTGGAGCTCATCAACAAGCAGATCGCCGCGGCCACGGTAGCGGTGGAAGACCTGTTGACGAGGGGGCTTTCGGGTCTGGAAACCCTCATCGACTTCTCGTACCTGATCGCCGTTCAAGACATCAAGACGGATCTGGTCAGGGCCGGGCTGAATCTGATCGAATCGGTCGGGCAGCCCGAAGGTCTGCAGGACACGATGCTCGGCGGATGGGTGGAAGCCCTCTCGGCGGTCGTTCAGCAAGCCATAGACGAGGGCGACATCGGCGAGAACTGCGATCCCGACGACGTTGGCCGCCTGATGGTGGCCCTGCATATGGGGTTGCGGAAAACGAGCAATCTGGACGAGCCGGAAAGGTTCCTGCTCGACCTGGAGAAATGCTGGATGCTCATCCTGGGTGGCATCCTGCAGCCGGACCGAACCGATTACTTCCGCCAATTCCTAAGGCGGCGTGCGGCCCTCGCCGTCAACGCGAGTTCGACCGGAGAAGACTCGCCATAACGGCAGCCAGGCCGACCGGACGGCACGCTCGCGGTGGCCGCGGCTGCTAACCTTGGACGTCTTGGCGGTCGATGCGAGCCCAGAGTGACGACGTCCTCGCAGCCATCGCGGATCTGGAGGAGCAAAACGATGCCGCGCCAGGTCCGGTCCGAAGCCACTCGACGCAAGATTCTCGATGCCGCAATCGAGGTGTTCGGCGAAGTCGGATACGCGGCCGCCGGGTGGGGGGCGATCATCGAGCGGACGGGGATGACCAAGGGCGCCCTGTACCACCACTTTGATTCCAAGGAATCGCTGGCGTCGGACATCCTCAAGGAGGGCTCCGACGCTCTTCTCACCGCCTTCCGGAACGTGTGTGGGTCGTCATCGCCGGGGCTGGAGAACCTATTGCACGGCGCCTTCACCATCGTCGAAGTGCTGAATACGGACAAGACGGTTCGCACCGCTGAGCAATTGGCCTCTGCCTTAAGCGGATTGAACGAGGCCGCGGCGCGCTTCTATGCGGACCTGGCAGCGAAGATCGCCGAGGAGGCCAGGAGGGCGATCGGCGAGGGAGACCTTCGCAAGGATGTCGACCCCGAAGTGCTGTCCGAGTTCCTCGTCGGGGCGATGTTCGGAACGCGCTTGGTATCCAACGCGATAGCGCGCCATGACGCGAACAGGGGTACCGGTGTCGACATCTCCGGGCGCCTGCGGCAGATCTTGGAACTGCTGCTGCCCGGCACCGTGACGGAAGCGTCACTCCCGTACTTCCGGCAATTCCTCGGTCGCGAAATGATGCGCAACGCCCCGGCCGTCGCGGCCCGCGCCGACGCCTCGACGGAGCCCTGACCGCCCTGGGCTCCGGGTGCCGACGTTCGGGCCGGATGTGCCGCACCCTCTTTCGCGGTCCTCTAGCCGTTGATTCGGTAAGTGGGACTTGACGCGCATCCAACGATGCATACTGTTCCGGTGATGTACCCGAGACGTCTGGGCAAAGCGGTTGCGCTGGCCGCCGTGACCGGATTTTTGGTGATCAGCGCCCCGGCGTCGTGGGGTGCGCCCGGCGACCCGGCGACCGCGGCCGACTCGCCGACCCTGTCGCTGACCGACATTGGGTCAACCCCCACCCTGGAGTTCTGGGGTTTGACGAGCAGCCAGCAGCTGACCGTGCCTGTGCTGCACGGGCTGACGCCGACGGCGGTGAACACCACCGTCGAGCTGCCGATCAACTTGCGGTCCGGGTTGATCACCGTGACGCAGGGCGAGCGCACCATCGCCCGACTGAATCTGCCCTCCGCCGATCAATCGCCGCTCGTCATTCCGTTGGCCGGAGCGGAAGTGAATGACAACTGGCTGACGGTGACGCTGCGTTCCTACCTGGTGCCGCTCGATGGGTACTGCTTGTACCCGGAGAGCCCGCTTCGCCTGACCAACGGGTCGGTCACCTACACCGGGGTTGAACTGCCGCCCACCACGGTGGCCCATTTCCTGCCCCCGGTGCTGCGGAAGCTATCCATCTTTCTGCCGCAATCTCCGTCCGCTAACGAGGCCGACACCGCCGTTCAACTGGCCGCCTCCGTGGCCAGTCACTACGGCAGGCAGACCCCGGAGATATCCGTGACGCCGTTGGCCGAAGGACAGGCGGCACCGCCGACGCCGCCGCAAGCGCTGGAACGTCAGATCGTCGTCAAAGAGGGCCCCGACAACGGGCTTTCCCTGCAGGGCGCCGCCGGTGTGCCGTGGCTGTTGATGTCGGGACCGCTCGGCCAGTCCGACGAATCGAACACTGCCGTGCTGTTCAACGACGTGTCTCAGCTGGCCCTGTCGTCCAAGGCGGCGGTGGAACAACTGAAGCCCAGCTTGCAGCGGCCGGGCGACAGCGTCGCGCTGCGCGAGTTGGGGCAGCCGGTCGTCAACGCCACGTCACTGCAACCGCGAGTGTCGATCGGATTGGACCAGACCAGGTTCGGCAGATCCGTGCACGACCTGCGCGTGCATCTGCAGGGCTCCTACACGCCGACACCGGGCAATATCGCCGGCCAGATCACCGTGGCGGTCGGTCCGGAGACCATCGACCACTGGCCGACCGACGGCCATGGCACCATCGACCGCTGGGTCGACGTGCCGGACCGACTCCTGCAGCGGTACACCAGCCTTGACCTGGTTCTCGACGTCGCGGCGAACGTCGGACACTGCGGAGACTTCTACACCGCGGGGCCCGGCAATCAGCTCCTCACGTTGAACATCAACGGCGACAGCACGATACAGAGCACCCCCGCAGCGCCACCGGTGCCGGACGGGTTTCAGTCGGTGCCACAGTCGTTGATGCCCCGGGTGCAGGTGGGCATCGAGCCGCACTCGTTGATCGACGCCGTGCGGGCGATCAACCTCGTGGTGGGCCTGCAGCGAATAAGCTCCGTCCCGATCTACACGACGGTCACGACTGTGCAGCAGGCGATCGACTCGTCGGATCCCGCGATATTGATTTCTGCCGACGGGTGGAACCACTCCAATGTCGTGCTGCCGGTGTCCGCGGGACCCAGCGGGCCGATCACCGTAAACGCCATCCAATCCGACGGTAAACCGGCGAAGCTCGCGCTGGACCCCAATCTTCGGTTCGCCTCTCTCCAAACGGTTTTCGACCGGGGTAGGTCCCTGTTGGTGGCCACGTCGAACGGCGCACCGGCACAGCTCGACGAGCTGCTTCGGTGGCTCAACGCCGATAACAAGCGTTGGCAACGCCTCAAGGGCGTGGCCGTGGTGTCCGCACCGGGGGGACAGGATCCGGTCGCCGTCGAACACTCACCCGTGGCCGGTCCGGCCGCGGGGTCGCAGAGCCACTCCGATCTCGGCTGGCTGTGGTGGTTCGGCGCAGGCTGGATCGCAGTAGCCATAGTCGGTGTAGGTGTGATCGTGTGGCGCACCAGGCGCGAATCATGGCGGCGCCGCTAGCATTTGGCGCCTGATGTCACGACTGAGAGACTTGGCGGCCCGCCCGGCCGTCAAGAACCTCGCGGCAGGACTGCTCTGCGCCGCCGGCGTGCCGGCGTTCGCGCGGCGGCGGCACCGGGATGTGGTCGCCATCGTGATGTTCCATGGAGTCGAAGACCAACCGCTTACACCGGTCTGCCGGCACGTGCTCGGCTCGGCGCTATACCGCCGTCAATTGGAGTACATCCGTAGGCATTTCAACGTTCTTCCGCTGGAGGAGGCGCTCGATCGGCTCGCCGGGGGCACGTTGCCGCCGCGCGCGCTGGCGATCACCTTCGACGACGGCACCCGCAACCTCGCCACGCACGCGGTCCCGGTGCTGCGCGAGCTGGGACTGCCCGCGGCGGTGTTCTTGGCGACCGGCCCGATGGACAGCGGCGAAACCTTGTGGCCTGACCGGCTTTGGCTCGCGATCGCCCGCACCGCGGCTAACGAGATCGACCTCGGCGCGTTGGGACGCGGCGTTTGCTCGCTTGACGGCAGCGGCAACCGCGGCAAGGCCTACGCCGTCGCGGTTGAGGGTTTGAAAAACTTGCCCGATGCGGACCGCATCGCCGCCCTGGACGCGATTCTCGGCGCACTGGGGTACAGCGACGACGGCGACGGAGGTCCGTTCCGGGTGCTCAGCTGGAACGAAGCGCGGGCCATGGTCGGCGACGGGCTGGTGACGCTGCATCCACACTCGGTGACCCACCCGATCCTGGCCCGCTGCGACGACGACAAGGTCGAGCGGGAGATCGCCGCTTCCTGCGCGGCGCTCGAACGCGAGACTGGCTTTGTAGCAAGTATTTTCGCGTACCCCAACGGCCGACCGCAGGATTTCGACAACCGGGCCAAAGACGCGCTGCGTCGCCGCGACATCCGCTGGGCGTTGTCCACCACGGCGGGCTTCGCGGATCGCCATTGCGACCCGCTGGCGTTGCCGCGCCTGGCAGTGGCCGGCGACGCGTCGTTCAGCCACTTCCGGCTGATGGTCTCCGGCGGCCTGCCGCGCCGCTATCGGAGACGGCGCGAGACGGCCGCGGCAATCGGCCGCTGAGGGGCTAGCGGTCTTCTTGCCACAGCTGCTCGGTCAGATCCTGGAAAGCCGCGAGCACGAATTGGTCGTCGGCTCGCATCGCTGCCGACTTGCTCATCAGGGCTCGCACGACCGAGCCGTCCTTGTGCGCCAGTTCGACGACCATGTTCGCCAGGGAATGAACGACCGATAACAACGATTCCGAGGCCGGCGCCTGATGGAAGATCTGATGGAACCGGAGCGACAAGACCTCCTCGGGCTCGTAGCCCATCATCTCGGCGAACGCGGCGTTGGAAAACAGGATG
This sequence comes from Mycobacterium sp. E2238, assembly GCF_001672665.1. Lineage (NCBI taxonomy): Bacteria > Bacillati > Actinomycetota > Actinomycetes > Mycobacteriales > Mycobacteriaceae > Mycobacterium > Mycobacterium sp. E2238. The sequence continues at coordinate 38,640 of NZ_LZKF01000046.1, forward strand.
GCGCCGTCATGTTCGATGGCCAGCACGGGAATTGGGATCCGCTCGAGCACCACGAGTGCCGGCAGCTGCTTCAAGGTCGTCATCGGCGAATCCCCATGTTGCCGATTACGTCGTCGCTCCACCGGCCGATTATGGCGCATAACATAGGCTATACACGAGGTCTTCGCTCAGATGAGCACGCCGAACGTGGCGGCGCCTTCCCTTTTCGCAGTCGATTCGGTTTCGCGGCGCCTTCCCCGAAGCGGCCGACTCACCTCGTCGGGGCGGGGGCGCCGCAGAATCCGCTGATCAGCATGTCGACGCGGGCGGGGTGCTGGTCCGGGCGCAACCGGCCGCTGCGGTCGAGGGTGACCAGGCCGTGCAGTGCGGCCCACACCACCTCGGTCAGCGTGTCGGGATCCCGTTGGCCCGCGACCATGTCGACGGCCGCGCGGAGTTCGGCGAAGGCCGCGGCCAGCTCGGCAGGGGTGTCCGCGGTGGCGAACTGCAACGTTGTCCTGCGGGTGAACATCGCGTCGAACAGTGCGGGGTTGTCGCGGGCGAACCCGATGAACGCCTGAGCGACTCGGGCCAGGGCGTCCCGGCCGTCGGTGGCGCCGTGGCGCGCGGTGCGCAGCGCCTCCGCGAGTTCGCCGAATCCCTCGACGGCGACCGACGCCGCGATGTCTTCCATGCCCGAGAAGTGTTTGTAGAGCACCGGTTGGCTGTATTCGATCTCGGCGGACAGCCGGCGGGTGGTAACGGCGTCCCAACCTTCTTGTTCGGCCAGCCTGCGCGCCGTGGCGGTGATCAGCCGACGACGGGCGGCGCGGTCGCGGGCGCGGCGATCCTCAATGGCCACCCCGTCATATTAGCGCCGATACAAATAATAGCAACGCTATTGACATGATCGAGATCGGCGCGAATATGACCGACGCCAACGGCGTGTCACCGTTCGCTTCGCGGGCGGCTAGTCGACTTGGTAGCGGGGGAAGACGCCGGTCGGCACCGGCAGCGCGGTGCCGGGCACCAGCCTCGTGCCGATGGCGTCGAAGCTGCGCTGCTCGGGCGGTTGCCCGAGCAGGTCGAGTAGCTTGCTCGCCGAGCCGGGCATCACCGGCTGAATCAACAGCGCCGCAATGCGAACCGCTTCGCACGTCGTGTAAAGCACCGTCGCGAATCGCTTCTGGTCTGCTTCCGACTCGCTCTTGCGCAGCACCCACGGCTGCTGAGCCGAGAAGTATCTGTTGGCCGCGCCCAGCATCAGCCAGATCGCCTCCAGCGCCAGATGCATTGCCTGACTGTCGAATTCGGCGCGCACACGCTCGAGCAGGCCGTCGGCGATGTCGAGCAGTTCGGTGTCCTCGGCGGTGAATTCGCCGGGGGTCGGCACCACTGAGTCCAGGTTCTTGGCCACCATGGACAACGACCGCTGGGCCAGATTGCCCAGCTCATTGGCCAGATCGGTGTTGATCCGGGTGATGATCGCGTCTTCGCTGTAGCTGCCGTCCTGGCCGAACGGGACCTCCCGCAACAGGAAGTAGCGGAGTTGGTCCACGCCGAAGGTGTCGATCAGGGCAACGGGGTCCACGATGTTGCCCACCGATTTGCTCATCTTCTCGCCACGGTTGAGCAGGAAGCCGTGCGCGAAAACCCTTCGCGGCAACTCGATCCCGGCCGACATCAGAAACGCCGGCCAATAGACGGTGTGGAACCGGATGATGTCCTTGCCGATCATGTGCAGATCCGCCGGCCAGTAGCGGCGGAACAGCTCCGACTCGGTGTCGGGGTAGCCCACCCCGGTCAGGTAATTGGTCAGCGCGTCGACCCAGACATACATGACGTGGTCGGGATGATCGGGTACCTTCACGCCCCAGTCGAATGAGGTGCGCGAGATCGACAGGTCGCGCAGGCCGCCGGAGACGAAACTCACCACCTCGTTTCGCCGTACCTCGGGCGCAATGAAATCCGGGTTGGCGTCATAGTGGGCCAACAGTTTGTCGGCATACGCCGACAACCGGAAGAAGTAGGTCTGCTCCTCGGTCCAGGTCACCGGCGTGCCGGTCTCGACGGCGACGCGCGTCCCGTCGACAAGCGCGGTCTCGGATTCGACGAAGAAACGCTCGTCGCGCACGGAGTACCAACCGGAATAGCTGTCCAGGTAGATGTCGCCCGCCGCCTCCATCCGCTGCCAGATCGCCTTGGAGGCTTCGTGATGGTCGGCGTCCGTGGTCCGGATGAACCGGTCGAAGGAGATGTTCAGCTTCTCCTGCAACCGTTGGAACACATCGGAGTTACGCCGGGCCAGCTCGGCGGTCGGTACGCCTTCCGCGGCTGCCGTCTCGACCATTTTGAGGCCGTGCTCGTCGGTGCCGGTCAGGAAACGCACGTCGAAGCCGTCGAGCCGCTTGAACCGGGCGATGGCGTCGGTGGCGATGTACTCGTAGGCATGCCCGACGTGCGGATCGCCGTTGGGGTAGGTGATCGCGGTCGTGACGTAGAAGGGCCTCATCGAGAGTCCACCTTATTGTGTGCCGGTGAGCTCCAAACCCCGAGAACGACGAGAACGAGAAGCCCCGCCCGCGCCGGAACCGCTGGCCCCCCTGGTCGACGCCCACACCCACCTCGACGCCTGCGGTGCGCGGGACGCCGAGGACGTGCGCGCCATCGTGGAACGCGCCGCGGCGGTCGGGGTGGAGGCGGTGGTCACGATCGCCGACGATTTGGACTCGGCGCGGTGGGTGACGCGGGCCGCCGAATGGGATCCGCGGGTGTATGCCGCGGTGGCGCTGCATCCGACACGCGCCGACGCGCTGGACGAGGGCGCACGCGTCGAGATCGAGCGGCTGGTGGCGCATCCCAGGGTGGTGGCCGTCGGCGAGACCGGCCTGGACCTCTATTGGCCCGGGCGCCTCGACGGCTGCGCGGCCCCAAAGACGCAGCGGGAAGCCTTCGCATGGCACATCGACCTGGCCAAACGGTGCGGGAAACCGCTGATGATCCACAACCGGGACGCCGACGCCGAGGTGCTGGACGTGCTGGCGGCCGAAGGCGCCCCCGACGCCGTGATCTTCCACTGCTTCTCGTCGGATGCCGCGATGGCCCGCCGGTGCGTGGACGCCGGATGGATTCTCAGCCTGTCCGGGACGGCGAGCTTCCGCAACGCCCGCGACCTGCGGGAAGCCGTCCCGCTGATACCGCTGGAGCAGCTGCTGGTGGAAACCGATGCGCCGTTCCTGACGCCGCACCCCTACCGCGGGTCGCCGAACGAGCCGTACTGCCTTCCTTATACTGTGCGAGCGGTCGCAGAACTGGTCGGTCGTCCAGCCGAAGAGCTGGCACAGGCCACCACGAACAACGCTCGGCGGGTCTACGGACTGGCTCACGGCTAAGACGCCGAACCTGGCGATTCCGTAAACAAACTCGCGCCGGAGTTGCTCAACATTGGCCGGTTCGTTACCGTCTTGTGATCGAAAGGGTGGGGCCTACGGGCCCTTATTTGTCGCTTGGTGCTGATTAGGTCGTTGGAGTGCTTGCTGTGGTCGGGATAGACGCGCGTTGACTGTATTAACAAAACTTCATCAGACCCCATCTCCGATGTTGCGGCTTGTTGTCGGAGGACTGTTAGTAGTTCTGGCGTTCGCCGGTGGGTACGCGGTCTCCGCGGTTAAGACCGTGACGCTGACCGTCGACGGCATCGCGATGCGGGTGACGACCATGAAGGCGCGGGTCATCGACATCGTCCAGGAGAACGGCTTCGCCGTCGACGAGCGCGACGACCTGTACCCCGCCGGAGACGTCAAGGTGCACGACGCCGCCAACATCGTGCTCCGCCGCAGCCGGCCGCTGCAGATCTCGCTGGACGGCCACGACACCAAGCAGGTGTGGACGACGGCGTCGACCGTCGACGAGGCGCTGGCCCAACTCGCCATGACCGACACGGCCCCCGCCGCGGCCTCCCGCGGTAGCCGGGTCCCGCTGGCCGGGATGGCGCTGCCCGTCGTCAGCGCGAAGACGGTTCGCATCAACGACGCCGGCGCGACCCGCACGGTCCACCTGCCGGCACCGAACGTCGGGGGGCTGCTCAGCGCCGCCGGCGCGCCCCTCCTCGAGGGCGATCAGGCGGTACCCAACGCGGCTTCGCCCATCGTCGACGGCATGGAGATCCAGGTGACGCGTAACCGGATCCAGCGGGTCACCGAGCGGATGCCGTTGCCGCCCAATGCCCGTCGGGTCGAGGACCCAGACATGAACATGAGCCGCCAGGTGGTCGAAGACCCGGGAGCCCCGGGCACCCAGGACGTCACGTTCGCGGTGGCCACGGTCAACGGGGTCGAGACCGGCCGGTTGCCGATCGCCAATACCGTGATCACGCCGGCCCGTGAGGCCGTGGTGCGGGTGGGTACGCGGCCCGGCACCGATGTGCCACCGGTCACCAACGGATCCATCTGGGACGCGATCGCGGGCTGCGAGGCCGGCGGGAACTGGGCGATCAACACCGGCAACGGCTACTACGGTGGCGTCCAGTTCGACCAGGGCACGTGGGAGCGCAACGGTGGGCTGCGATTCGCTTCGCGCGCCGACCTGGCCACCCGCGAAGAACAGATCGCGATCGCCGAGGTCACCCGAGAGCGTCAGGGTTGGGGCGCCTGGCCGGTGTGCAGCGGAAGAGCTGGTGCCAACTGACCATCCGGCTGCTCGGTCGCACCGAGATCAGGCGGCTTGCCAAAGAACTTGACCTTCGGCCACGGAAATCGCTCGGGCAGAACTTCGTTCACGACGCCAACACGGTCCGCCGGATCGTCGCGACTTCCGGGATAGGCCGTTCCGACCACGTCCTCGAGGTGGGCCCCGGACTGGGCTCACTCACGCTGGCCCTGCTCGACCGCGGCGCCATCGTCACGGCCGTCGAGATAGACCCGGTGCTGGCCGAGCGGTTGCCGCAAACCGTCGCCGAGCATTCGCGCAGCGAGATCAACCGGCTCACCGTGCTCAACCGCGACGTCCTGACCCTTCGGCATGACGAGCTGGCCGCCCAGCCCAACGCGGTCGTCGCCAACCTCCCTTACAACGTCGCGGTGCCCGCGATTTTGCATCTGCTCGCCGAATTCCCGTCCATTCAGACCGTGACCGTCATGGTGCAAGCGGAGGTGGCCGAACGGCTGGCCGCCGAACCGGGCGGCAAGGAGTACGGCGTCCCGAGCGTGAAGGTCCGGTTCTTCGGCGCGGTTCGGCGGTGCGGCATGGTGTCGCCGACGGTCTTCTGGCCGATCCCGCGCGTCTATTCCGGGCTGGTTCGCATCGACCGCCATGCCGCCCCGCGCTGGCCCACCGACGAAGCCTTCCGGCGTCAGGTATTCCAGCTGGTGGACATCGCGTTCGCGCAGCGGCGCAAGACGGCTCGCAACGCGTTCGCGGAGTGGGCCGGCTCGGGCAACGAGTCGGCGAACCGGCTGTTGGCCGCCAGCATCGACCCGTCCCGTCGCGGTGAGACGCTGTCCATTGAGGACTTTGTGCGGCTGTTGCGGCGATCGGCCGACACCACCGTCACCTCCGGGCCGCCCGCGGCCGAACAGCAGCCTTCCCCGAGCTGACTGTGGTTCCTTCGGGGCGCCGCTGCGTGTAGTTGACCGGCGGCAGCGATAGTCTGCTGCGGTGTCCGCATCTGACGGCAATACCGCCGCCCAGTGGGTGCCCACCGGGTCGGTCACCGTTCGGGTGCCCGGAAAGGTCAACCTCTACCTGGCGGTCGGCGATCGCCGGGAGGACGGCTATCACGAGCTCACCACCGTTTTTCAGGCCGTCTCACTGCTCGACGAGGTGACGGTCCGCAACGCCGACGTGCTGTCGCTCGAGCTCGTCGGCGAGGGCGCCGACACGCTGCCCACCGACGAACGCAACCTCGCCTGGCAGGCCGCCGAACTGATGGCCGAACACGTCGGCCGGGCGCCCGACGTCTCGATCATGATCGACAAATCCATCCCGGTGGCCGGCGGGATGGCCGGCGGCAGCGCCGACGCGGCCGCGGTGCTGGTCGCCATGAACTCGCTGTGGGAGCTCAACGTGCCCCGGCGCGACCTGCGCATGCTCGCCGCACGCCTGGGTAGCGACGTGCCCTTCGCCCTGCACGGCGGCACCGCACTGGGCACCGGCCGCGGCGAGGAGTTGGCCACTGTGTTGTCGCGCAACACCTTCCACTGGGTGTTGGCGTTCGCCGACGGTGAGTTGCTGACGCCGGCGGTGTTCGTCGAGCTGGACCGGCTCCGCGAAGCGGGGGACCCGCCGCGGCTCGCCGGCCCGGGCCCGGTGCTGGCGGCTTTGGCCGCGGGCGACCCGGAACAGCTGGCGTCGCTGCTGGGCAACGAGATGCAGGCGGCCGCCGTGAGCCTGAATCCGAAGCTGCGCCGAACCCTGCGAGCCGGGGTCGAGGCCGGTGCGCTGGCGGGCATCGTGTCCGGCTCGGGCCCGACATGCGCCTTCTTGTGCCCCTCGGCCGCCTCGGCGGTCGACGTCGGCGCCCAGGTGTCCGGGGCGGGTGTCTGCCGGACGGTACGGGTAGCGACCGGGCCGGTGGCGGGGGCGCGTGTGGTGCCGACGCCCACCGAAGTGTGAAAAGCACCCCAAAAACCGCATTCGTTTGGGCTGTTCCCTAAGAGGAGTTTAAGATATGCGCGGTGACGAGTCGCGCTGAGCAAGATCACACATTTCTGTCGTCCGCCGGGGTCTCCGGCGGGCGACTGATGCTTCGGGCCCACCGGCGGTTCTCGGGCCCGCTTCCCGCTCATCGGCCGGCCGAACGGCAGGTAGCCGACTCATCGCCGATTCGAGACCTAACCGCCGCCCGACTGTGTTTGCGCGCCTGTTCCGAAGCGTTACCCAGTGGGCGGAATATGAAATCCCGGGCGTTGGGCCAAGCGCCGGAACCGAGGAGGTTTGCGTGAGCAGGTTTACCGAGAAGATGTACCGCAATGCCCGTAACGCGACGACGGGCATGGTCACCGGTGAACCGCACGAGCCGGTCCGGCACACCTGGGGCGAGGTCCACGAGCGCGCCAGTCGCATCGCGGGCGGCCTGGCCGCCGCCGGGATCGGCCTGGGCGACGCGGTCGGTGTCCTGGCCGGCTTCCCGGTGGAGATCGCCCCGACGGCGCAGGGCCTCTGGATGCGCGGGGCCAGCCTGACGATGCTGCACCAGCCCACGCCGCGCACCGACCTGGCCGTGTGGGCCGAAGACACCATGACCGTCATCGGCATGATCGAGGCCAAGGCCGTCATCGTTTCCGAGCCGTTCCTGGTGGCCATCCCCGTGCTGGAGGAGAAGGGGATCAAGGTCCTCACCGTCGCCGACCTGCTGGCGTCGGAGCCGATCGACCCCGTCGAGGTCGGCGAGGACGACCTCGCGCTGATGCAGTTGACGAGTGGCTCCACCGGTTCTCCCAAAGCCGTCCAGATCACCCATCGCAACATCTACTCCAACGCCGAGGCGATGTTCATCGGCGCCGAGTATGACGTCGACAGGGATGTCATGGTGAGCTGGCTGCCCTGCTTCCACGACATGGGCATGGTCGGCTTCCTGACCATCCCGATGTACTTCGGCGCGGAGCTGGTCAAGGTCACGCCGATGGACTTCCTGCGTGACACGTTGCTGTGGGCCAAGCTGATCGACAAGTACAAGGGCACCATGACCGCGGCGCCCAACTTCGCCTACGCCCTGCTGGCCAAGCGATTGCGGCGCAACGCCAAGCCCGGCGATTTCGACCTGTCCACCCTGCGTTTCGCGCTCTCGGGTGCCGAGCCCGTGGAACCGGCCGACGTGGAGGACCTGCTCGACGCCGGCAAGCCGTTCGGCCTGCGGCCGTCGGCGATCCTGCCGGCCTACGGCATGGCCGAGACGACGCTGGCCGTGTCGTTTTCGGAGTGCAACGCCGGTCTGGTCGTCGACGAGGTCGACGCCGACCTGCTGGCCGCCCTGCGCCGTGCCGTGCCCGCCACCAAGGGCAACACCCGCAGGCTGGCGACCCTGGGCCCGCTCCTGCAAGACCTCGAGGCGCGCATCATCGACGAGAACGGCGACGTGATGCCGCCGCGCGGCGTCGGCGTCATCGAGCTGCGCGGGGAGTCGCTGACGCCCGGCTACCTGACCATGGGCGGTTTCATCCCGGCGCAGGACGAGAACGGCTGGTATGACACCGGTGACCTCGGCTACCTGACCGAGGACGGGCACGTCGTGGTCTGCGGCCGCGTCAAGGACGTCATCATCATGGCGGGCCGCAACATCTACCCCACCGACATCGAGCGGGCCGCCTGCCGCGTCGAGGGGGTGCGGCCCGGCTGCGCCGTCGCGGTGCGCCTGGACGCCGGCCACTCACGCGAAACGTTCGCCGTCGCCGTCGAGTCCAACGCCTGGCAGGACCCCGCCGAGGTGCGCCGCATCGAGCACCAGGTCGCCCGCGAAGTGGTGGCCGAGGTCGACATGCGGCCCCGCAACGTCGTGGTGCTCGGGCCGGGCACCATCCCGAAGACACCGTCGGGCAAGCTGCGCCGGTCCCACTCCGCCACCCTGGTCACCTAAGCCGCGGCGGTTACCAGGCGTGGACCTGGTTCTGCGCCGGCTCCAGTCCCACCTGGATGAGCAACTCGGTGGCGTCCGCGGCCTGCTCGCAAATGGTCGGGACCTCGCCGCGCTCGGCGGCGGTGAAGTTCTCCAACACGAAAGCCGCCGGGTCTTTGCGCCCCGGCGGCCGGCCGATCCCGATGCGGACCCGCTGAAACTCCTTGGTGCCCAGCGCGGACGCGACCGAGCGCAGCCCGTTATGGCCGCCCTCGCCGCCGCCGATCTTGAGCCGGATGCGGCCGAAGTCGAGGTCGAGGTCGTCGTGGACGACGATGATGTCGGCCGGGGTCACCGAGTAGAACTTCGCCAACGGCCCGACCTGGCGGCCGGACTCGTTCATGTAGCAGCGCGGCTTGGCCACCAACACCGAGCGCCCCGCCAGCCGGCCGCTGACCACCTCGGCGCCGGAACGCTTGTGCACCTTGAACTTCGAGCCCAGCCGTTCGGCGAGCAGGTCGGCGACCATGAACCCGAGGTTGTGCCGGGTGCGGGCGTAGTTGTCTCCGGGATTGCCCAGGCCGACCACCAGCAACGGCTCGGCCACGTTGCGGTCCGCCTACTCGGACTCGTCCGCGGGGGCCCCGGAATCTGTGGCCTCGCCGGCCTCCGCTTCCGCGGGGGCTGCTTCGGCCTCGGCGACCTCGCCCGCGCCCTCTTCCTCGAGGTCCTCGGCGGTCGGCGCGGTCACCACGTTCACCACCAGCATCTCCGGGTCGGAGATCAGGTTGACGCCCTTCGGCAGTGCGATCTGCCCGGCGGTGAACTGGGTGCCCGGCTCGGCGTCCTCGACGGACACCGTCAGCTGCTCGGGGATCGAGAGCGCGTCGGCCTCGATCTCGATGGTGTTGGTGTCCTGAGTGACCAGGGTGCCGGGAACGGCGTCGCCCTCGATGACGACCCGGACCTCGACCACGACCTTCTCCCCGCGGCGCACGACCAGCAGGTCGGCGTGCTGGATGGTGCGGCGGATCGGGTGGATGTCGAGCGCCTTGGTCAGCGCCAGCTGTTCCTTGCCGTCGATGTCCAGGGTCAGCACCGCATTGGTGCCCGCGTGGCGCAGCACGGCGGCGAAGTCGTGACCGGGCAGCTCGAGGTGCTGCGGGTCGCTGCCGTGGCCGTAGAGGACGGCGGGAATCTTGCCTTCGCGGCGGGCTCGGCGGGACGCGCCCTTGCCGGTCTCGGTTCGCACCGTGGCGGTGAGTTGGTTGCCTGCGGACTTGGCCATCGTGTCGCTCCTGTGTGCTCAATGCCTGAGTGTCGGGGCACGGCCGGGGTCGCGACAGTTCGTCGGTCTCCGTCGATAACGGTGCTGGCTGGCCAGCCACCCTCGCCGTGACGCCCGGTCAGGTTAGCGCATCCGCACCTCAGAGCGGAAATTTGGTGCCGGTGAGCTGCTCGGACAGCTCCCACAGCGCCGCCGCCATCGCCGGGTCCTGCGCCCGGCGGCTACGTCCGACCGATTGAGTGCGGCCGGTCTGGCCGAACCGCGGCCCGACGAACGTGTCGCCCGGCAGGTCCTGCGAGGCGGCGTAGAGCGTTTGCCGGGCGCCGAAGTCGGCGTCGGTGGCCACCACGCGGGTGACGGCCGACATCAGCGCGTCGCCGAGCTTCCGGCCGGATGCGCCCTGCAGGTTGGTGTGCGAGTAGCCGGGATGGGCGGCCAGCGCGCGCAGCGTGGAACCGGCCGCATCCAGGCGTCGCTGCAGCTCGCTGGTGAACAGCAGGTTGGCGAGCTTGGACTGGCTGTAGGCCAGCCAGGGTGAGTATCGCCGCCGCTCCCAGTTCAGGTCGTCGAGGCTGATCCGTCCCGCCCAGTGCGCCATCGACGACACCGTGACCACCCGGTCGGTGAGCTTGGGCAGCAGCAGGTTGGTCAGCGCGAAGTGACCGAGGTGGTTGGTGCCGATCTGGCTCTCGAACCCGTCGATGGTCCGGGCGTACGGGGCGGCCATGATGCCGGCGTTGTTGATCAGCACGTCGGCCTTGTCCACCCCGTCGGCGAACTCCCGCACCGACGACAGATTCTGCAAGTCGAGTGGGCGCACCTCGACCGGGCCGGTATGTGAGCCCCTGATCTGCAGCGCGGCCTTCTCGCCCTTGCGAACGTCGCGGACGGCCATGACGAGCGTCGCGCCTCGCCGCGCCAGCTCGCGGGCGGTCACCGCGCCCAGTCCGCTGTTGGCCCCGGTGACGATCACGCTGCGCCCGGCGAACGACGGCAGGTCTGCGGCGGTCCAGTTGGTCATGCCTGACGAGCCTAATAGGACTCCCTCAGTGCCCGGTGTCGAACTCCAGCGGCACCGTGGTGGGCCCGGTGATGCCGATGATGGCCCTCCACTGCGCGGGGCCGGCCGCGCGGGCATTGGGCATGCGCTGGGTGATGACGCGAAGCGCCTCGGTCAGCTCCAAGCGCGCCAGGTGGGCGCCGAGGCAGTAGTGCACGCCACCGCCGAAGGTGAGCATGGGCGCGGCGCCCTCGCGGGTGATGTCGAGGCGGTCCGGGCGGTCGTAGACACTGGGGTCACGGTTGGCCGCGGCGGTGTTGGCCAGCACGAGCGTGCCCGCGGGAACGCGAACGCCGGCCAGGTCGACATCTTCGGCGGCCCGCCGGATGGTGCCGAAAATGATTGGCCAGTAACGCATCAGCTCGTGGACCGCGTTGGCCGCCAGCTCAGGACGCCGGGCGAGCAACGCCCATTGGTCGGGGTGCGCGCAGAGCGCTTGCACCGCCGCCGCGAGCTGGTTGCGCGTGGTGTCGGTGCCGGCTCCCAGCAGCGTGGCGCACAACATGAGCAACTCGTCATGGGTGAGCCGGTCGCCGTCCTCCTCGGCGCGAATGAGGTCGGAGACGAGGTCGTCGGTCAGTGATGCGCGCCGGCGGGCGATCAGGTCTTCGAGGTAGGCGTCGAGCTGGTCCCAGGCGGCCAGGATCGCCGGGGCGTCCTCGGCGACGTTCCAGTCGAAGAGCTTCTTGATGTCGTCGGTCCAGTCGGAGAACAGCTGCCAGTCCTCGGGCGGCGCGCCGAGCAGGGCGCAGATGATCGGGGTGGGGTAGCGGCGGGAGATGTCGGACACCACGTCGCAATGCCCGGCCTCGGTCAGCGGATCGACCAATCCGTTGATCACCTCGACGATCAGCGAACGCAGCCGCTCGGCACCACGCGGCGCGAACGCCTTGGATACCAGCCGGCGCAGCCGGTGGTGCTGGGCACCGTCGAGTCCGAGGATGTTGGCGGTCGCCCTGTCCCACAACGGGCCGGAGGTGACGCCTTGCAGGTCGAGCCCGAGGCCGTGGGCCGTGATGAAGCGGGGGTCCCGCAGTACCTGGTGGGCCAGTTCGTAGCTCAGCACCTCCGGCCCCCGCGGCCCCATGGCGATCGGGGACTGTTCGCGGGCGGCGGCGATGGCGTGGTGCGCCTCGTCGGGATCGGTGAGGTGGTCATAGGAGAAGAAAGGCACCCCGGCGTCGAACACGCTCGGGCACTCACTGGTTTGGACGGTGGTCATAGCGGTCTCCTCACTCGGCGTTGAGTCGACTATCGGGGGGCGGGCGACAAAGACCATCCGCCGCAGCGCGTAAATGTGCGCGGTCGACCGCGTAGGTTTCGGCGGCGCTTTCGGGGAAGATCTACGCGCTGTGGCCGATGTTTGCGTGCTGGGAGCCCGCGAAGCTGGCTACCATGAGCCAACACGCGGAGATGCCGTCGCTGAACTGGAACGAGTTGGGCGTGAGCGAGTTGCTGCCGACAGGCACGGTGACGTTGCTGCTGGCCGATGTCGAGGGCTCGACCGGGCTCTGGGAAACCCGGGCTGAGGAAATGACCGCTGCGCTGACCCGGCTGAACAAGACCGTCAACGACGCCGTCGACGCGCACGACGGTGTTCGCCCACTCGAGCAGGGCGAGGGGGACAGCTTCGTGGCCGCCTTCGCCCGCGCGTCCGACGCGGTGGCGTGCGCGCTTGCCGTGCAGTGCGCCCCGCTGGCGCCCATTCGGCTGCGGATCGGGATACACACCGGCGAGATCCAGTTGCGCGACGACGCCAACTACGCGGGACCCACCATCAACCGCACGGCCCGGCTACGCGATCTCGCGCATGGTGGGCAGACGGTGTTGTCGGGCGCGACCGAAGCCATGGTGGTGGACCGGCTGCCCGACGGCGTGTGGCTCGCCGACCTGGGTAGCTACCCGCTGCGCGATCTGCCGCGCCCGGAGCGCGTCGTGCAGCTGTGCCATCCCGACCTGGTCAACGAATTTCCGCCGCTGCGAGTGGGCAATGCGGTTGCCGCGCATAATCTTCCGACCCAATTGACGAGTTTCATTGGGCGCGAACAAGAAATCGAGCAGTTGCGACACATCGTCGCGGACAACCGCATGGTGAGCCTGACCGGGGCGGGCGGCGTGGGCAAGACGCGGCTTGCCATCGAGATCGCTTCCGATCTCAGCGACCGCTTCCCCGACGGGCAGTGGTACGTCGACCTCGCGCCGATCACGATTCCCGCCGTGGTGCCGGTCGCCGTCGCGCGTGCGCTCGGGCTTCCCGATCAGCAGGGGCGTTCTACCACGGAACTATTGGTGCGGTTCTTCGGTCGGCGGAACGTGTTGCTGTTACTGGATAACTGCGAGCACCTGATCGACGCGTGCGTGTCGCTGACCGAGGAATTGCTCAAGGCGTGCCCGCAGCTGACCATCCTGGCCACCAGCCGCGAACCGCTCGGCGTGCCGGGCGAATTCGGTTGGCGGGTACCGTCCTTGAGCTTGGCTGACGAAGCGATCGAGTTGTTCGCCGACCGCGCTCGGCGCTCGCGACCCGACTTCATTGTGGGAGAAGATAATCGGGCGCCGGTCGAAGAAATCTGCCGGCGGTTGGATGGCATGCCGTTGGCGATCGAGCTTGCCGCCGCACGGGTTCGGGCGCTGTCGTTACAGCAGATCCTCGACAGCCTGCATGACCGGTTCCGGCTCCTCACCGGGGGCGCCCGCACCGCGGTGCGCCGCCAGCAGACGCTGCGGGCCTCGGTGGATTGGTCGCATGCGCTGCTCACCGAACCCGAACGAATTTTGTTCCGCCGCTTGGCCGCATTTGCGGGCGACTTCGACCTGCACGCCGCCCAAGCCGTCGGTGCCGGCAGCGAGGTCGAGAGCTACCAATTGTTGGACCAGTTGAGCCTGTTGGTCGACAAATCTCTGGTGGTCGCCGAGGAGACCGGAGCCGGGATGCGCTACCGGTTGTTGGAGACGGTTCGTCAATATGCGCAGGAAAAACTCGGTGAGTCCGGTGAGTCTGACGAGGTGCGGACCCGCCACCGCGACTACTACACCGCGAAGGCCGCGGAACTGGCGTCAGAGGGCCATTCCCGCGATGAGCTGCTGTTGCATTGGGGAGAAACGGAAGTCGACAATCTGCGGGCCGCCTTCACCTGGTGCCGCGAGAATTCCGACCTGGAGAGCGGGCTGAGGCTTATCTCATTACTCCGACCGCTGTGGCTGCGAGGCGGGCGCACCCTGGAGGGCATAGCCGGACTGGACTCGATTCTCAACGAGGCAGGTCATTCCGGGATCGCTCCGGCAGTGCGAGCGGGTGCAGTGGTCGAGCGACAGGTCCTCGCGGCGTGGATCGGAATCCCCACGGAGTTGGGGCCCGCTGAGGACGCGCTTGGAATAGCACGACAGCTCGACGATCCGACGCTGGTCACCCGGGCGCTGATCGGTTGCGGCATGAGCACCGTTTACAGCTCGGAGGTGGCGCAGCCCTACTTCGCGGAGGCGATCGACCTCGCCGGCGCCGCCGGTGATTTGTGGAGCCTTTGCCAGATCTACAGCCACCAGGCGACGGTGGGTGCCTTCGCAGGGCGACCAGTCGAGGCGCGCGCGGCCGCCGAAAGGGGGCGTGCTCTCGCCGACACGCTGGGTGACAAGTTCTTCTCTCGCAATTGTCGAACCTGGCTCGGTATCGCGCTGATGATGCAGGGGCATCTCGCCGAGGCCAAGGAGGTGGGGAGGACTTTGGCGCAGGAGGCGGAGGCGGCGGGCGAGGTAGTAATGAAAACCTATGGCCACACGGTCCACAGCGTTGTGCTCAGTCGCCTGGGTCGCGCCGCCGCCGCGCGATCCGCCGCCGAGTCCGCCCTGGTGGCCGCCGAGGCGATGGGCGGGTCGTCCGAAGACACGGTGTACGCGATGCTCGCCGACGCCGTGCTGACCGACGGCGATGCGGACGAGGCGCTGCGGTTTTGTGAGACGGCATGGCAGCGCACCAGTCCCTCGCGGGAGGTGTTCACCAGAAGCGTCAACCCGATCGCCGAGGCCGCACTTGCCTGCGGCCACCTGGACGTCGCCCGCCGATGGGCCGACGAGAACGTCACCATCGTGCCGGGCTACCAGCAGGTGGTGGCACTGACGGCGCGCGCCTACATCGCGCTGGCACAGGGCGAACCGGACGAAGCGGAGCGTGACGCGCACGACGCCCTGGCGGTCGCCGCCCGCGTCCAGGGATACCTTCGGGTGCCCGACACGCTGGAATGCCTGGCGTGCCTGGCGGTAGACGCCGGCAAACACGCGCACGCGGCTCGCGTGCTGGGCGCGGCGGATGGCATGCGGCGGCGGACGGGTGAGGTTCGCCGCCCGATGTACGAATCCGGCTACCAGGCCGTGCTGGCGAAGGCGCGAGAAGCGCTGCCGAACAGCGACTTCGACACCAATTGGGCCGAAGGCGCCGACATGTCCACCGATGAGGCGATCGCCTACGCACAGCGCGGGCGCGGCGAGCGTAAGCGCCCGGCCAGCGGGTGGGGATCGCTGACCCCGACGGAGCAGGACGTGGTGCGTCTGGTCCGGGAAGGCTTGGGCAACAAGGACATCGGGGCCCGCCTGTTCATCTCACCGCGTACGGTTCAAACCCATCTCACCCACGTCTACGCCAAACTCGGGATCACTTCGCGAGTCCAGCTAGTCCAGTTGTCGCTCGGAGGCGGGCAAAACGCGCAGTCCTACACGCAGTGATTCATGTGACGGAAGTGGCGCGCACTGGCCAATCACTTCGCCGCGACGACGAATCCTCGCATGATCGCCTCGATGTCGGTCGACTGCGCGACCGCCTCGTTGGCCAGGCCGGTGATGGTCAGCTGAACCAGGTATCGCTGCTTGGCGGGCGGGGAACCGGTGGCGATGACGATCCGGTTGAAGCTGTGTAGCCGGGTGCCATCCAAGTCGTAGCTGCCCTGAATCATCGACGAAGGGAAGCCGTTGTAGGGCGTCGTCGAGGCGTCCAGCTGCTTGAAGTCTTGGAACAATTGGGCGTCGTCGTTGCCGTGCTGGATCACTTGTGCGGCGTCGAAGTCGCCGTGCAGTACGAACACCACGAGTCTGGCGGTCGGATACTTGCCGCCCTTGGAGATCATCAGCGTCTTCGGGGAGATGTGCGGATTGTTCGCGACCGACCAGCCCGGGGGTGTCGGTATCGACACCGTCAGGTCGGGCAGGTTGCCCGGCGCGACCTGCTCGCCGGTCACACCGATGTTCTGCAGATATTGCGACAGCGGCACGGGCTTGGCGACCCGTGTCGTGGTCGTCGTAGTTGTCGGCGTCGTGGACCAGATCGATTGATAGTCGGGCGTTTTCGGGCCGCACGCCACCGCGGGCAGCGTCACCGCAATTGCGGCGGCCGCGCAGGCACGTCTCACAGAATCTCGCGGACCGTGTCGACCGGCCGAGCCAGCCGGGTGCCCTTCGGTGTGACGACGAACGGCCGCTCGATCAGGATCGGGTGTTCGGCCATCGCGTCGAGCAGCTGCTCGTCGGTGGCGTCGGCCAGACCCAGTTCGGCGTACAGCGCTTCCCGCTTGCGCACCGCGGTGCGCACGTCGATCCCGGCGTCGTTGATCATGTTGATCAGTTCGTCGCGGGACGGGGGGTTCTTCAGGTATTCGACGACCGTCGGCTCAAACCCGCTGTCGCGCAACAAGTCCAGCGTCTTGCGGGACGTGCTGCACTTCGGGTTGTGGTAGATGACGGTATCGGCCATCTAGGCGTCCCCGTCGAATAGCCCCGTGACGGAGCCGTTTTCGAAGACGGCGCGAATGGTGCTGGCCAACAGCGGCGCGATGGACAGGACGGTGAGCTGGGGGAAGCGCTTCTCCTCGCCGATCGGCAGCGTGTTGGTGACGATCACCTCGCGGGCGCCCGACGCCGCGAGCCGCTCGGCGGCCGGGTCGGACAGCACGCCGTGGGTGGCGGCGATGATGACGTCGGCGGCGCCGTCGTCGCGAAGCAGCTGCACAGCGCCGGCAATGGTGCCGCCGGTATCGATCATGTCGTCGATCAGCACGCAGGTCCTGCCCTGCACCTCGCCGACGACGCGGTTGGACACCACCTGGTTGGGCACCCGCGGATCCCGGGTCTTGTGGATGAAGGCGAGCGGGACGCCGCCCAGCGCGTCGGCCCACTTCTCGGCGATGCGCACGCGGCCGGAGTCGGGGGAGACGACCACCATGTTTCCGTCCGGGTAGTTGTCCCGGATGTAGCCGGTGAGCAGGTTCTGCCCGCGCATGTGGTCGACCGGCCCGTCGAAGAAGCCCTGGATCTGGTCGGTGTGCAGGTCCACGGTCACGATCCGGTCGGCACCGGCCGTCTTGAGCAGGTCGGCGACCAGTCGCGCCGAGATCGGTTCGCGGCCGCGATGCTTCTTGTCCTGGCGGGCGTAGGGGTAGAACGGCATGACGGCGGTGATCCGCTTGGCGCTGCCCCGTTTGAGCGCGTCGATCATGATCAGCTGTTCCATCAGCCAGTCGTTCACCGGCGCGGGGGCCGACTGCAGGACGAACGCGTCGCACCCGCGGACCGACTCGTGGAACCGGACGAAGATCTCGCCGTTGGCGAACTCCCGCGCCGTCTGAGCGGTGACGTGGACGTCGAGCTCTTTTGCCACCTGCTCGGCCAACTCCGGGTGCGCACGGCCGGAGAAGAGCATCAGGTTTTTGCGGTTGTCGGTCCAGTCGTGGCTCAACGCGCTGCCCTCGCCGTTCGGATCAGAAGTGGATGGCCAATCGTACGTAGCGAATGGTACGGAAATGTGGCCGGGTTACCAGATACCAAAGTCACGATGTCTATTCGGGCCCGGATGTCTCGTGGTCGGCCTTCGCCGCCTTCGCGGCCGCTTCCGCCGCCGCGCTGCCCGGCCGTTTGCGCTGCACCCAGCCCTCGATGTTGCGTTGCGGTCCGGCGGACACCGCCAGCGCGCCCGGCGGGATGTCCTCGCGCACCACGGTCCCGGCGCCGGTGTACGCCCCGTCGCCGACCGTCACCGGGGCGACGAACATGGTGTCGGACCCGGTGCGCACGTGCGAGCCGATGGTGGTGCGGGCCTTGGACGTGCCGTCGTAGTTGACGAACACGCTGGACGCTCCGATGTTGCTGTGCTCGCCGATGTCGGCGTCGCCGACGTAGGTCAGGTGCGGAACTTTCGTGCCGGCGCCGATGGTCGAGTTCTTGGTCTCGACGAACGCGCCGAGCTTGCCGTCGTCGCCCAACACCGTTCCGGGCCGCAGGTAGGTGAAGGGACCGACCGTGGCGCCGGCGCCGATGGCCGACGACGTGGCGTGGGTGCGCACCACCGATGCGCCGTCGCCGACGGTGACGTCGGTGAGCGTGGTGTCCGGGCCGACGACGCAGTGGCCGCCGAGCTGGGTGCGGCCCAGTAGCTGCGTGCCGGGGTGGATGACGGTGTCGCGGCCGATCGTGACGTCGACGTCGATCCAGGTGGTCGCCGGGTCGATGACGGTCACCCCGGCCATCTGGTGGGCGGCGACGATCCGGCGGTTGAGTTCGGCGCCCAGCTCCGCGAGCTGGACGCGGTTGTTGACGCCGGCGACCAGGGCGCTGTCGTCGACGCGCTGAGCCGGCTGAGCTCCAACAACGCCCAGCAGGAGCTCTACCTGACCGACGTCATCTCGATCCTGCGCGGCGATGGGCAGGCCGTCCACGCCCAGCGCGTCGACGACAGCGCCCTGGTCGCCGGGTCGATGACGGTCACCCCGGCCATCTGGTGGGCGGCGACGATCCGGCGGTTGAGTTCGGCGCCCAGCTCCGCGAGCTGGACGCGGTTGTTGACGCCGGCGACCAGGGCGCTGTCGTCGACGCGCTG
>NZ_LZKF01000047.1:0-529 GCF_001672665.1 Mycobacterium sp. E2238
TCGACCGCGGCGCGTCGGGTGACCACGCGCTTGACCTTGTCGAGCTCGTCCATCAGCCCGACCTTGGTGTGCAGCCGGCCGGCGGTGTCGATGAGCACCACGTCGGCGCCCGAGGCAATGCCCTTGTCGACGGCGTCGAACGCCACCGACGCCGGGTCGGCGCCTTCGGGCCCGCGCACCACCTCCGCGCCCACCCGGGACGCCCAGGTTTGCAGTTGATCGGCCGCCGCGGCCCGGAAGGTGTCGGCGGCGCCGAGCACCACGCGACGCCCGTCGGCCACCAACACCCGGGCCAATTTCCCTACGGTGGTGGTCTTCCCGGTGCCATTGACGCCGACGACCAGCAGCACCGACGGGTGATCATCGTGCGGCAGCGCGCGGATCGAGCGGTCCATGTCGGGGTGCAGCTCGCGGATCAGCACGTCGCGCAGCACGGCCTTCGCGTCGGCCTCGGTGCGCACGGCGCTGCCGGCCAGGCGGGCGCGCAGCTGCGTCATCACCGACTCGGTGACCACCGGGCCGAGGTCGG
>NZ_LZKF01000048.1:0-13287 GCF_001672665.1 Mycobacterium sp. E2238
GACCAGCGCGAAATCGGCGTGGGACTACCGCCAAACGGTGGACGGGCTGCCGCTGTTCGGCCCGTTCTGGGACCGCGACGCGGAACTGCCCACCCCTAGCGCCGGGGAAGCGCAGTTCGTCGACGGCGCGGTGAACAGTTCCGCGGTGGCCGAACGGGACCTGTCGGTGCAGCTGTCGGGCTGGATGCTGATGGAGGCCGCCTGTAACGTCACCGCCGTGACCGCAGGGAGTGCGACGTGACCGAGCCCGGCAGCTGGATTCCCGACGAGGACACGCTGGCGCAGGCAAACCTCACCCACTTCATGGCGTGGCTCGCCGAGACGGGACGCGGCCACTACGGCGACTACCACGCGCTGCAGCGCAAATCCGTCGAGGACATCGAGTGGTTCTGGGACGCCGTCTGGCACTACTTCGGCATCCAGGCGGACAGCCCACCCCGCGCGGTGCTCGGCAACCGTGCCATGCCCGGTGCCGAGTGGTTCCCCGGCGCCACCCTGAACTACGCCACCGAGATCTTCCGGCACGCCACCGACGATCGGCCCGCCATGATCGTCGTCGGCGAGGACGGCGCCTGCGAGTGGTCGTGGGCGCGGCTGCGGCGGGAGACCGGCGCGTTCGCGGCCTACCTGCGCGGCCTCGGGGTGCGGCCCGGGGACGCCGTCGTCGGGTACCTGCCCAACGTCGCCGAAGCCGCCGTCGCCGCCCTGGCCGCCGCCAGCGTCGGCGCGAGCTGGGCGGTATGCAACCAGGACGTGGCCGTCGACGGCGTGATAGCGCGGCTGGGCCAGGTGGAGCCGGCGGTGCTGGTGGCCACCGACGGGTCGGTGTACGACGGCAAGCGCATCGACCGGCGCGCGGAGCTCGACACCATCCGGGCGGCGATGCCGAGCCTGCGGGCCACCGTGGTGGTGCCGCGGCTCGGGCTGGCGACCGACGCCGACAGCGTCGCGTGGGCGACGGCGGTGGAATCGGATGCCGAGCTGGACATCACCCCGGTGCCGTTCGCGCATCCGCTCTGGGTGATGTTCTCGTCCGGCACCACCGGCAAGCCGAAGGGCATCGTGCACGGTCACGGCGGCGTCGTGCTCGAGCACCTGAAGTACCTGCGCCTGCAACTGGAGCTGCACGCCGGCGAGCGCTTCCTGTGGTACTCGTCGACGAGCTGGATGATGTGGAACCTGCAGCTGTCCGGGCTGCTGGCCGACACCACCATCGTGCTCTACGACGGCAGCCCAACGCATTTGGGCACCGACGGCCTTTGGCGGGTCGCCGCCGAGGCGGGTGTCAATATGCTCGGCGCCGGGGCGGGCTACCTGCTGGCCTGCGCGAAGAAGGAGCTCAAGCCGGGGGCGACGTACCCGCTGGACGGGTTGCGCGCCGTGGGTTCCACCGGTTCGCCGCTGCCCGCGTCCGGATTCCGTTGGGTCCAAGAGGGCCTCGGCCGGCCGGTGCCGGTGATCTCCATGAGCGGCGGCACCGACGTTTGCACCGCCTTCATCGGCGGGAGCGCCATCCTGCCGGTGGTGGCCGGCGAACTGTCGTGCATCTGCCTGGGCGCGGCCATCGAATCCTGGGTGGGGCCAAACCATCCGGTCATCGGGGAAGAGGGCGAGCTGGTGATCACCGAGCCGATGCCCTCGATGCCGGTGTTCTTCTGGAACGACGAAGACGGCAGCCGATACCGCGCCGCCTACTTCGAAAAGTATCCCGGGGTGTGGTGCCACGGCGACTGGATCACCATCACCGATCGGGGATCCGTTGTGGTGCACGGTCGTTCGGACGCCACCCTGAATCGACTGGGCGTGCGGATGGGCAGCGCGGAGATCTACACGGCGGTGGAGGGCATGCCCGAGGTGGGTGACTGCCTGGTGGTCGGGGTCGAGCAGGACGACGGCGGCTACTGGATGCCGCTGTTCGTGACCCTGGCCGACGGCGCCGAACTCGACGACGGGCTGCGGTCGCGGATCGTGGCCGCCATTCGTCAGCACGCCTCCCCGCGCCACGTGCCCGACGACATCCTCGCCGTCCCCGGCATACCGCGGACGTTGACCGGCAAACGGCTGGAAATCCCGATCAAGCGGATCCTGCTCGGCGCCGCGCCGGGCGAGGCCGTGCAGCAGAGTTCGATCGACCGACCGGAACTGCTAGAAGCTTTCGTTGCGTACCGCAGGAGTCGAGTGTCCTGAGTCGGGCTCCCCGGCGGCCGGCTCCCGCCGGCGTGCCCGATAGCTTCGCCAGGCCGCGATGACCGCCGGCGTCAGGGAGACGACCAGGATCACCAGCAGGATCTTCTGCAGGTTGTGGTGCACGAACGGCACGTTGCCCAGGAAGTAGCCCGCCAGCGTCACCCCGCCGCCCCACAGGATGCCGCCGACGATGTCGAAGCCCAGGAACACCGGGTAGCGCATGTACGACACCCCGGCGACCGGCGGGACGAACGTTCGCACGAATGGCGCGAATCGCGCCAGGATGATCGCCCACGGCCCGTATTTCTCGAAGAACGCATGCGACTCCGTCACGTAATGCTTCTTGAAGAACCGGGAGTCTTCCTTCTTGAACAGGGCCGGGCCGATCCGCCGGCCGATGAAATACCCGGTCTGATCGCCCAGGATCGCGACCAGGGCGACGGCGGGGGCCAGCACCCAGATGCTGGCCGGCGGGTTCGCACCCGCGGCCAACAGCCCACCGGTGAACAAGAGCGATTCGCCGGGCAGCAGCGGAAACAGCAGACCGGTCTCGATGAAGACGATGACCAGGATGCCCGGCAGCACCGCGGATCCGAAGACTCCGTCGGCGCCCAACCAATACATCGGGTCGAAGATGTGCGGCAGGGCCGTCACGGTGGTGCTCACGATGCTTCAACATACCGGTGTTGCGATACTGGACGGGCCCAGTCGCCAGGAGGAGCCCATGCCCATCGCCACCCCCGAGGTCTACGCCGAGATGCTGGGCCGCGCCAAAGAGAACTCGTACGCCTTCCCGGCCATCAACTGCACCTCGTCCGAGACGGTCAACGCCGCGATCAAGGGCTTCGCCGACGCCGGCAGCGACGGCATCATCCAGTTCTCCACCGGCGGTGCGGAATTCGCCTCCGGCCTGGGGGTCAAGGACATGGTGACCGGCGCCGTGGCGCTGGCCGAGTTCACCCGCGTGGTCGCGGCCAAGTACCCGATCAACGTGGCCCTGCACACCGATCACTGCCCCAAGGACAAGCTGGACAGCTACGTGCGGCCGCTGCTGGCCATCTCGGCGCAACGCGTGGCCGCGGGCGGCGATCCCCTGTTCGGATCCCACATGTGGGACGGCTCGGCCGTGCCGATCGACGAGAACCTAATCATCGCGCAGGAGCTGCTCAAGGAGGCCGCAGCGGCCAAGATCGTCCTGGAAATCGAGATCGGTGTGGTGGGCGGCGAGGAAGACGGCGTCGCCCACGAGATCAACGACAAGCTGTACACCACCCCGGAGGACTTCGAGAAGACCATCGATGCGCTGGGCCACGGCGAGCACGGCAAGTACCTGCTGGCCGCGACGTTCGGCAACGTGCACGGCGTGTACAAGCCCGGCAACGTCAAGCTGCGCCCCGACATTTTGGCCCAGGGGCAGCAGGTGGCCGCGGCCAAGCTGGGCCTGCCCGACGGATCCAAGCCGTTCGACTTCGTGTTCCACGGCGGGTCGGGCTCGCTGAAGTCGGAGATCGAGGAGTCGCTGCGCTACGGCGTGGTGAAGATGAACGTCGACACCGACACCCAGTACGCGTTCACCCGCCCGATCGCCGGCCACATGTTCACCAACTACGACGGCGTGCTGAAGGTCGACGGCGAGGTGGGCGCCAAGAAGGTCTACGACCCGCGCAGCTACCTGAAGAAGGGCGAGGCCTCGATGACCGAGCGCGTGGTGGAGGCCTGCGACGACCTGCACTGCGCCGGAAAGTCCGTGGGCCGCTAGCCCGGCTTCGCCGAGCGTGCACTCATGGCGAAATTCCGGCTCGAAACTCGCCCTGGTTGCACGTTCGGCGCTGAGGGGCGCTAGAGCCTAGCCGCTGGGGGACTGGCAGATCTTCCACTGCTCGTCGCGGTACTGCAGGTCCAGGCTGCGGGTCGACCGCAGCGAGGGGTCGTACGCCATGAACGTGGTGACGTTGGCCTCGGCGTGCTGGCCGTTGACCACCACCTGGTCGATGCTGGCGATCACCGGATACTGCTTGGCCGCCGAGACCCGGCGGTAGGTCTCGTCCCACGAGTGCTCGTCGTAGTCCGCGTATCCGTCGCGGGTGGTGCCACACGTGATGGTGCGCAGCGTGGTCAGATCACCCTTTTGTATCGCGGTGTCGAAGCTCTGGATCGTGGTACGAACCTGGTCTTCCTGCGAGACCTTCGTGTGTTTGCCGCGGGTGAGCAGCACCGTACCCAGGATCGCGATCGCGGCCACCGCCAGCACGATCAGGACCAGCGCCAGCACCCAGCCCCAGTTGAACTGCCGAGACGTGCGGAGCTTTCCTCCCAGCCGGGGCGGGATCGATTGCGGCACAGCCGGTTTGGCGGGCTGACCGAACTGTGCGGTCTGACCTTCCGGCGGTGTGTGGAACACCTCCGTGGCGGGCTCCGGGGTGGTGGCGATCACCGTGGTCTCTTTGGCGTCGAAACCGGGCGCGGTGAAGCGGCGCTCGCGCTGCTGGCCGTCCGCATCCTCCTGGGGATCCGCCGGGTTGCCGCCGGAATCGGGTCTGATCACCACGGTCTCGGTCTCGGAGTCGCTCGGTACCAGCGGGACGCTCTCGGTCGCGTCCTCGCCTGATTGCGCGGCCCATTCGTGCCCGGGCGGATTCGGCGCGCCGCTGCGGTCGGGCTCGGGTGGCTGGGGCATGAGTACGGCTGTCCTCCGCTATCGGGTGGGGTAGTTGGAGAGCTTAGCGACCCGTCCCCCTCGATGGGGTGATGGTCGAGGTCCGCCACCCCGGCGAAACGGGGCGGCTGCAGAATAGGAGCCATGACGCCGCCGCGAGACCTCCTGGGACCTGATCCGACACTGCTGCCGGGCGACCCCGACGCCGAGGCGGAGCTGCTCGCCGGCGAGAAGCCCGGGATCGTCGCCGCCGCGCACCCGTCGGCGTCGGTGGCCTGGGCCGCACTGGCCGAGCAGGCGCTGGCCGACGACCAGGCCATCACCGCCTACGCGTACGCCCGCACCGGCTATCACCGCGGCCTGGACCAGCTGCGGCGCAACGGCTGGAAGGGTTTCGGCCCGGTTCCCTATGCGCACGAGCCGAACCGCGGGTTCCTGCGGTGTGTGGCGGCGCTGGCGCGGGCCGCCGACACGATCGGCGAGCCCGACGAGTACCTGCGCTGCCTGGACCTGCTCGACGATTGCGACCCCGAGGCGCGCCCGGCCCTGGGGCTCTAGAAGTTTTCCGAACAGCCCGCGTCGCCCGGGGTGTCGATCTGGACGGTGGCGTGCTGCAGCCCGCGGGCCGACAGCACCGCACGCGCGTCGTGCAGCACCCGGGTGGAGTCGCCGGTGCTCCGCAGGTGCGCGGTGCACATGTCCTTGCCCGGCGACAGCGTCCAGACGTGCAGGTCGTGCACCTCGGACACGCCGTCGACGGCGCCCAGCGCCGAGCGCAGCTCCTCCACGTCTATGTGGGTCGGCGACGATTCGGAGAGGATCCGCAGCGCGTCGCGGGCCAGCGAGATCGCCCGCGGCAGCACCCACAGCGCGACCAGCACGGCCACCACCACGTCGGCGTACGGCCAGCGCGTCGTCACGGTCACCACACCGGCGATCAGCACGCCCAGGCTGCCGACGCTGTCGGCGACGACCTCCATGTAGGCGCCCTTGACCGCCAGGCTCTCCCCGGAGTGCGACCGCAGCAGCAACGCGACCGCCAGGTTGGCGAGCAGCCCGGCCAGCGCGACCACGATCATCGGCACGCCGGGGATCGACGGGGTTTCCCTGAGCCGCTGGATCGCTTCCCAGAGGATGAACAGCGCGACGCCCATCAGCAGGCCCGCGTTGGCGACCGCCGTGAACACCTCGGCCCGGTGCCAGCCGTACGTCCGTGACGGTGACGAGCTGCCCCGGCGGGCCAGCGTCACGGCGGCCAGGCCCATGAAGACGGCGACGACGTCGGTCAGCATGTGGCCCGCGTCGGCCAGCAGCGCGATCGAGTTGATCAGCAACGAGGTGGTCAGCTCGATGACGAAAAACGCCGCCAGGATTGCGGCGGCGGCGATCATGCGGGGAATCAGCCGGGACCCGTCGGTCTCGGCGGGACTGTGATTGTGGCCGGCGCCCATGCCGTGCAATATATGCGGATTTGCGCATATATGGCAAGGGTCAGAACCAGCGGCTCCAGAAGCGGGTCAGCACGTTGCCCGCGGACACCAGCCACGTCGGCACACCCGAGAACTCGAACAGCCAGAGCACCATCTGAAAGAACCAGTGGCTGGCCGCCAGGAGCAGGAACAGCAGGATGAAAAAGCCGTACTGCTTGGCCGGCGCGACCGCGCGCTGCGTCTCGGGACTCAGGTGCGGCTCGAGGGCGTCGTAGCCGTCCAGGCCCGGGATGGGCAGCAGGTTGAGCACCACCGCGGTCAGCTGCAGGAAGCCCAGGAACGCCACGCCCGCCCAGAGCACCTGGTGGAAGGGGTCGTAGAACAACCGCGTCAGCGCCAGCAGCAGCACCGCCAGCACCAGGTTGGCGGCCGGGCCCGCCAGGCTGACCAGGCTGCGCCGGTTCGGGGTCATGAACCACGTCCGCACGTACACCGCGGCGCCCGGCAGGCCGATCCCGCCCAGCGCGATGACCACCATCGGCAGCACGAGCGACAGCGCGGGATGGCTATAGCGCCGCGGATCCAGCGTCAGGTATCCGCGCACGGCGGCGTCGTGGTCGCCGAATCGCCAGGCGGTCACGGCGTGGCCGAACTCGTGCAGGCACAGCGACACCAACCAGCCGGCGATGACGAAGGTGAACACGCCGAAATACGCCAGCGGCCGCACGGTGCTGCCGGCCAGCCACGCCAGCACGCCGCCCGTCGCCGTCAAGGCCAGCAGGGCCAGGAAGATGGGGCTGGGTCGGACCGATTCGCGCCGGGCGGGCAGGCTCACCGGTCGAAACTAGCGGACCGCCAGCCAGCCTTCGACGTTGCGGTAGAACGTCGACCGCCGCGCCGGGCGCGACGCGGGCACGCCGTCGCGCACCACCGTGACGCCGGTGCTGCCCAGCTGGACCGCACGGCCGGCGACCCAGCGGCGCCGGCCCGTTCGCACGCGGGCGCGCAGGCCCGGGACGGTCAGCGTCGGCTCGACGTCGACGGCGGGGGCGTCACCGTCGAACAACACGGTGTCGTCGACGACGGCCTCGCCGCGCAGGCGCCGGTCCTCGCCGGGCAGCCAGCCGGCGCGCCCGACGACCACCGACCCGGTCTCGTCGCGGACCAGGGTCACGCGCCGGGCGGGCCCCTGCCGGGCTCGCCGCGCCGCGCGCCGCCCGGCGGGCAGGCGGTAGATCCGGGTCGCGCGGGTGCGGCGGCGCGGCACGTAGGCCACCTCGACGTCGAGCCGGTCTGCGCGCAGCAGCCGGGTCAGCACGGCGGCCAGGTCGGCGTCGGCGCCTACCACGACGAGCCGGCGGTAGGGGCCGATCGCGGCATCGATGCCGGCCGAGTGAACCGGCATGCCGGTCAGCGGGCGTGGCACGCGCCGATCGCCGAACAGCAACACCGCCACGGCGGGATCTTCTCGCGTCACGTGCCGTCCACGGCAACAGTTCCAATATCCTTGTCGTTCAACATCTTTCGTACGAACAGCGGCCAGACCGGCTGTGCACGAAACGATCTCACCATAACGACACAGTCACAACATGATTTCGGACTGCGAAAATCGTTGCGCCACCGCCTGGTAGCAACCGGATACTTTACTCCTGCCACGGGGTCAACGAATGGGTGGCCAAGAGAACGGAGAACTGCCATTCGCCGACTCATCGCCGTCTTCTCAACCGCGCGAACCGCGCCGTTCGGGCCTGTTACGGGCCCCACGCGCCTCCATTGCTGACGAAGCAACTCCGCCGTGCTGGTGCCGTAGCGTTCTCGGCCGTCCTGCTCTGCGTCGGGCCGGCGACCGCCTCGGCCGACGAATCGATCGTGATCGACTTGGTGCGGCACGGCCAGTCGGAGGCCAACGCGGCGGGCGTGATCGACACGTCGGTGCCCGGAGCAGTACTCACTGCGCTCGGCCAGCAACAGGCGCAGAGCATCGCCACGGCGCTCGCCGCGAAGGGGTCGGTGGCCGGAATCTTCGCGTCGCAGTTGGTCAGGACGCAGCAGACCGCGGCGCCGTTGGCGTCCATGCTGGGAATGAACGTTCAGGCGTTGCCGGGCCTCAACGAGATCGACGCCGGCGTTTTCAACGGCCTACCCCAGTTCAGCCTTGCGGGGCTGGTGTACCTGCTCGGCCCGGTGGCGTGGCTGCTGGGGCTGCGCATCGTGCCGATGCTGGCTCCGGGCTCCACCGACACCAACGGGTTCGAATTCGACAGGCGCTTCAACGGCGCGCTGCAGACGATGTACGGCAACGCGGTGACCAACGCGAGTCGCTTCAACGACTCCCTGCAATTGATGTACGGCAATGCCCTGGCCAACCCGGTTCGGTCCGTGGGCGGCAAGATCACCGAAGTGGCGGTCTCCAGCGAGTTTGCGATCGGCGTCGGCACGATGATGAGTGTCAAGAACCCCGATCCGCTGCTCTTGCTCTTCGATCCGCTGCCCAACGCCGGCATCGTCGAGATCCAGGGCAATCCGCACGATGGCTGGACGCTGGTCAGCTGGAACGGGAAACCCGTGTGGCCGGGGTGGGCGGCCAAGAAGCCCGGTCGCGACAGGAAGGGCTTGTGCCTGATGTTGGACGCACCGACCCAAGGCGGCGTGTGTGCGGCCAAACCGTCGGAGACGGCCAGCGCTCCGGCCGCCGGCGCACGGGCGGAAATGCCGCTCAGCGGGCGGCTGCCCGGATGAGCAGGGGCCTTGGCACAAGCCCGTCGCTACCCGACGTTTAGGATCGCCACGTGAGCGCGCCAAGCAAAGACGCGTCCGGCTACGCGCACGGTGCCGCGGTGGTCAACCGGGGCGCTGGCGCAGGTCGGCAGCTCGAGCCAACGGGCGATGCCGAAAACCGTGGCGGCGCTGCAAGATACGGCGCGTTGCCAGCAGGGCCACAGTAAGCAGGCGGGAGCAAGTCATGCCGGCAATCGTCCTCATCGGCGCCCAATGGGGCGACGAGGGCAAAGGTAAAGCCACTGACCTGCTCGGTGGACGCGTGCAGTGGGTGGTGCGCTATCAGGGTGGCAACAACGCCGGGCACACCGTCGTGTTGCCCAGCGGCGAGAACTTCGCGCTGCACCTGATCCCGTCGGGAGTGCTGACCCCCGGCGTCACCAACGTCATCGGCAACGGTGTGGTGGTCGACCCCGGCGTGCTGCTCGACGAGCTCAAAGGCCTCGAGGACCGCGGCGTGGACACCACCAAGCTGCTGATCTCCGCCGATGCGCACCTGCTGTTGCCCTACCACGTGGCCATCGACAAGGTCACCGAGCGCTACATGGGCAACAAGAAGATCGGCACCACCGGGCGCGGCATCGGGCCCTGCTACCAGGACAAGATCGCGCGCCAGGGGATCCGGGTCGCCGACGTGCTCGACCCCGGCCAGCTGACCCACAAGATCGAGGCGGCGCTGGAACTGAAGAACCAGATCCTGGTCAAGATCTACAACCGCAAGGCGCTGGACCCCCACCAGGTCGTCGACGCGCTGCTGGAACAGGCGGAGGGGTTCCGCCACCGCATCCGCGACACCCGGCGGCTGCTCAACGCCGCGCTCGAGACCGGCGAAACCGTACTGCTGGAGGGCTCCCAGGGCACGCTGCTCGACGTCGACCACGGCACGTATCCCTATGTGACGTCGTCGAATCCGACCGCCGGCGGCGCCGCCGTCGGCTCCGGCATCGGGCCCACCCGCATCACCACCGTGCTCGGGATCCTCAAGGCCTACACCACCCGCGTGGGCTCCGGGCCGTTCCCCACCGAGCTGTTCGACGAGAACGGCGAATACCTGTCCAAGACCGGCGGCGAGTTCGGCGTGACCACCGGGCGGCGGCGTCGCTGCGGCTGGTTCGACGCCGTGATCGCTCGTTACGCCACGCGGGTCAACGGCATCACCGATTTCTTCCTGACCAAACTCGACGTGCTCTCCAGCCTGGAAACGGTGCCGATCTGCGTCGGCTATCGCATCGACGGCGAGCGCACCACCGACATGCCGATGACCCAGACCGACCTCGGCCGCGCCGAGCCGATCTACGAGGAGTTGCCGGGCTGGTGGGAGGACATCTCGGACGCCCGTGAATTCGACGACCTGCCCGCCAAGGCGCGTGACTACGTGCTGCGGCTGGAAGAGCTTGCCGGAGCGCATGTTTCGTGCATCGGCGTCGGTCCGGGGCGGGAACAGACGATCGTGCGCCGCGACGTCCTGGCGGCCCGCCCGTGACCCACCCGTCACCTGAGCCGGATCCCAAAGAACTCGACCCCGAATACGAACACCACGGCGGCTTTCCCGAATACGGCCCGGCCAGCCCCGGCCCGGGATTCGGCCGGTTCGTCGCGGCCATGCGGGCGCTGCAGGACCTGTCCGTGTCCGCCGATCCCGGCGATGACCTGTGGGACGACGCGGCCGACCGCGCCGAGGCCCTGGTGCGGCTGCTGGGACCGTTCCAGGCCGACGAGGGCAAGGCGCCGGCCGGGCGGACGCCCGACTTGCCGGGCATGGGCAGCCTGCTGCTGCCGCCCTGGACGCTGACGAAATACGCTCCGGACGGCGTCGAGATGACCGGCTACTTCAGCCGGTTTCACGTCGGCGGGAACCACGCCGTGCACGGCGGCGTGCTCCCGCTGCTGTTCGACCACATGTTCGGCATGGTGTCGCACGCCGCCGGGCGTCCCATCAGCCGAACGGCCTTCCTGCACGTCGACTACCGCAAGGTCACCCCGATCGATGCGCCGCTGTCGGTGCGCGGCCGGGTCACGAGCACCGAGGGCCGCAAGGCGTTCGTGGCCGCCGAACTGCTCGACGGCGACGAAGCGGTGCTGGCCGAGGCCAACGGGCTGATGGTGCGGCTGCTTCCCGGCCAGCCCTAGGGCGCTCGGAACCGACCTATCCTTGAGCGGTGACTGACGGCTTCACCGAAGGACAAGACGACAAGACGAGCGTGCTCGCCGTGCCATCGCAAGCGCCGACGGAAGAAGCGGACACGAGGCCGCGCGTCGTGTTGCTGGGTTCCGGAGACCTCAGCCGGGAACTGGCGATCGCCCTGGGGCGACTGGGCGCCTCGGTGATCGCCGTCGACGAGCGCCCCACGGAGGCGGTCGCCGATCAGTCGCTCACAGTGCCGTTGACCGACGCCGACGAGCTGACCAGGGCGATCCGGGGTGTGCGGCCGGACTTCGTGGTCACCACCACCGACACGGTCGCGCCCCAAGCGCTCGAGGGCCTCGAGGGTGCGCAGCTGGTGCCCGGCGCTCGCGCGGTCCGGCTCGCCGCAGACCGGGAGGGCCTGCGCCGGCTGGCCGCCGACGAGTTGGGGCTGCCCACCGCGCCGTTCTGGTTCGTCGGCTCGCTCGGCGAACTCGAGGCGGTCGGCGCCCACGCGGGCTACCCGCTGCTGGTGAAGCCGGTGCTCGCCGCCGCCGGGCGGGGGCAGTCGGTGGCTTCGGGCCCCGACGACATCGCGGCGGCCTGGCAGCGCGCGACCGGAGGGCACGGGGAACAGCACCGGGTGCTGGCCGAGACCGTGGTGGAGGTCGAGTTCTACGTCACCCTGCTGGCGGTGCGCAGCGACGGGCCCCAGGGGCCGGTGATCGACTTCTGTACGCCCATCGGCCATAGCGAGGGCCTGGAGTCCTGGCAACCGCAGCAGCTCAGCCCGGCGGCGTCGGACGCCGCCAAATCGATCGCCGCGCGGATCGTCAAGGCGCTCGGCGGCCGCGGCGTCTTCGGCGTCGAATTGATGATCAACGGCGACGAGGTGTACTTCGCCGACGTCACGCCGCGCCCCGCCGACAGCGCGTGGGTGACGGTGCGCAGCCAGCGGCTCTCGGTGTTCGACCTGCAGGCCCGCACCATCCTCGGCCTGCCGGTGGACACCATGATGATTTCGCCGGGCGCGGCGCGCCGGGTGCAGCGCGCCGACGGGCCGGCCGCCGCGCTGGCCGGGGCGCTGGCGGTGCCGGAGAGCGACCTGCGCGCCGTCGGGCGCGGATACCAGGCACTGGCGACGGCGCCCGACGTGGCTGCGGCGCGCGAGCGCGCCCGCGAGGTGGCGAACCGGCTGACCCAACGACCTCGTTACGATCCGAGTTCATGAGCACAGAGCGCGCAGGCTACGCCGGAGACATCACGCCAGAGCAGGCATGGGAACTGCTCAACGACAACCCGGACGCTGTGCTGGTCGACGTGCGCACCGATGACGAATGGCGGTTCGTCGGGGTGCCGGACCTGACCAGCCTGGGC
Source organism: Mycobacterium sp. E2238 (assembly GCF_001672665.1). Lineage (NCBI taxonomy): Bacteria > Bacillati > Actinomycetota > Actinomycetes > Mycobacteriales > Mycobacteriaceae > Mycobacterium > Mycobacterium sp. E2238. The sequence continues at coordinate 12,554 of NZ_LZKF01000048.1, forward strand.
CGCGAGGTGGTGTTCATCGAGTGGAACAGCTCTGACGGCAGGTACAACGAAAACTTCGCCGACGAACTGCGCGACCGGGTGCCCGAAACCGAGGCCGAACGTCCGGTCATCTTCCTGTGCCGCTCGGGCAACCGCTCCATCGGCGCCGCCCAGGTCGCCACCCGGACCGGCATCACCCCGGCCTACAACGTGCTGGACGGGTTCGAGGGTCACCCGAACGCGCGGGGGCTGCGGGGCGAATCGGGTTGGCGCGCCATCGGATTGCCCTGGAAGCAGCTATGACCGACCCCTCGGGGGAGTCTGTCCGCACCCCCAAGGCGCTGCCCGACGGGGTCAGCCCGGCCACGATCGGCGTGCGCGGCGGGCTGCTGCGCTCGGGATTCGACGAGACGGCCGAGGCGATGTTCCTGACGTCGGGCTACGTCTACTCCTCGGCCGCCGTCGCGGAGAAGTCGTTCACCGGCGAGCTCGACCACCGCGGCGATGTCCACCAGCGACTGCATCGGGTTCGACGGCGTCTCGAAGAACACCGCCGCGGTGGGCACGGACAGCGCCTCCTCCCACTGCGCGAGGTCGTCGCCGTCCACGAAGACGGTCTCGACGCCCCAGCGCGGCAGGATCTCGTTGCACACCACGAAGCACGACCCGAACAGGCTGCGCGCCGCGACCAGCCGGTCCCCGGCGGCCAGCAGCGCGCCCAGCGCAGTGAACACCGCCGCCATTCCGCTCGCGGT
>NZ_LZKF01000049.1:0-595 GCF_001672665.1 Mycobacterium sp. E2238
TGCTGCTCTCCGACGGCAAGGAGAACAAGCCGTCCAACCCCAGCGATCCGCATGACGGGGTGTACACCGCGGCGCGGCTGGCGCGCGACGAGGGAGTGCCCATCTCGACGATCTCGTTCGGCACCAAGACCGGCGAGATCGAGATGGACGGGCAGCGGGTCGCCGTCCCCGTCGCGACGGATCAGATGAAGATGATCGCCAAGCTGTCCGGCGGGCAGTCCTACACGGCCGGCAACGTCGCCGAGCTTTCCAAGAGCTACAACGCGATCGAGAAGGACATCGGCTACCGCACGGTGCCGGGGCCGGGCAGCGCCGGGTGGTTGCGCCTGGGCGTCATCACCGCCCTGATCGCGACGGCGCTGGCGCTGCTGATCAACCGGCGGCTCCCGGTCTGATCGCTCAGGAGGGCAGCCGGCGGTTGAGGAACAAGCCGGCCAGGATGGCGCCGGCCATCGCGACGGCCCCCAGCAGCATCCACGCCAGGCTGGCGTCGCCCTTGACGGTCTCGTAGCCGATCTGGCGCTGCCCGGCCCCGGCACCGTGCGGTAGCCGATGTCCTTCTCGATCGCGTTGTAGCTCTTGGAAAGCTCGGCGA
>NZ_LZKF01000050.1:0-57245 GCF_001672665.1 Mycobacterium sp. E2238
CCGGGCCCCCATTACAACTGTTTGGCTTAGGGGGGGGGGGGGCCGGGCCCGCCCCCCACCCCCCCCCCCCCCAATATACGAATTTTCGTTGGGCGGGGCGGGGGGCCCCGGCACTACTTCCTACTGCGTTGTAGATGGTCAGCCGCGTCGCCCGCAGACCGGCCAGGCGCCGATGCCCTGCGAGTGCAGCACGTTCTCGGCCACCCGGATCTGCTCCTCACGGCTCGCGCCGGAGGGCGAACCCGACCCGCCGTTGGCGCGCCAGGTGCTCGGGGTGAACTGGAGGCCGCCGGCGAAACCGTTACCGGTACTGATCGACCAGTTGCCACCCGACTCGCACTGCGCGATGGCATCCCAGTTCACGCTGTACGCGTGGACCGGCGGAGGCGGCGGGGCCTCCGGGCCCGGAGGCGGCGGCAGGTTCGGGTCGAAGCCCGCGGGTGCCGGCGGCGGAGCGTCGGGCCAGTGACCGCAACGCCGCGCGAATTCGACATCGTGTTGTACGGGGCGACCGGCTTCGTCGGGAAGTTGACCGCCGAATACCTGGCCCGGTCCTCGCCTGGCACGCGCGTGGCGCTGGCCGGCAGATCCACCGACCGCTTGCGAGCCGTCCGCGACACGCTGGGTGAGTCCGCTCAGGCCTGGCCGCTTGTCGCCGCCGACGCATCCTCGCCGTCGACGCTCAACGATATGGCGGCCCGCACCCAGGTCGTCATCACCACGGTCGGCCCATATACCCGTTACGGGCTGCCGTTGGTCGCCGCGTGCGCGACGGCGGGCACCGACTACGCCGACCTGACCGGGGAGGCCATGTTCGTCCGCGAGAGCATCGACCTGTACCACAAGCAGGCCACCGACACCGGTGCCCGCATCGTGCATGCCTGCGGATTCGATTCCGTCCCTTCGGACCTCAGTGTCTATGCGCTATACCGGGCGGCGCGGGATGACGGCGCCGGAGAGCTCGCCGACACCGACCTCGTGGTCCGGTCCTTCTCGGGTGGGGTATCCGGGGGAACCGTCGCGTCGATGCTGGAGGTGTTGGACACGGCTTCCCGCGATCCCGATGCGCGCCGCCAACTCGCCGACCCGTACACGCTCAGCACCGACCGCAGCGCCGAACCCGAGATCGGGCCGCAGCCCGACCTGCCGTGGCGGCGCGGTCGCCAGATCGCGCCGGAACTGACCGGCCTGTGGACGTCGGGGTTCGTGATGGCCCCCTACAACACCCGTATCGTGCGGCGCAGCAACGCATTACTGGACTGGGCGTACGGCCGCCGGTTCCGCTACACCGAGAGCATGAGCCTGGGGTCGTCGCCGCTTGCGCCGCTGGCGTCGGCCGCGGTGGGCGGCGTCGCGAACGCCACATTCGGATTGGGTAGCCGCTATTTCCGGCTGCTGCCCCGCCGGCTGGTGGAGCGCATCGTCCCCAAACCCGGGACCGGCCCCAGCGCGGCGGCGCGCGAGCGCGGCTATTACAAGATCGAGACCTACGCCACCACGACCACCGGCGCCCGATACGTGGCGCGCATGGAGCAGCGCGGAGACCCCGGCTACAAGGCGACTTCGGTGCTGTTGGGGGAGTGCGGCCTCGCGCTCGCGCTCGACCGCGACAAGCTGCCGAACCTGCATGGCGTCCTCACCCCCGCGGCCGCGATGGGTGACGCGCTGCTGGCCAGGTTTCCCGCCGCCGGTGTGACGTTGCAGGTCGACCGGCTCTCCTAGTGACCCGGCTCACCTGCGATTTGGGCACTTACAGCGGGGTAAACGGCGCTCCCTAGAATTGACGGGTGACCGCCAGCCGCAGCCCCGCCAGCGACCTGCCCAAGTCGTGGGATCCCGCTGCCGCCGAAAGTGCGATCTATCAGAAGTGGCTCGACGCGGGCTACTTCGAGGCCGACCCGACGAGCGCAAAACCGGGATACTCGATCGTGCTGCCCCCACCGAACGTGACCGGCAGCCTGCACATGGGGCACGCGCTGGAACACACCATGATGGACGCCCTGACCCGTCGCAAACGGATGCAGGGTTATGAGGTGCTGTGGCAGCCGGGCATGGACCACGCCGGGATCGCGACCCAGAGCGTGGTGGAAAAGCAACTTGCGATCGACGGCAAGACCAAAGAGGACTTCGGCCGGGAACTGTTCGTCGACAAGGTCTGGGACTGGAAGCGCGAGTCCGGCGGTGCGATCAGCGGCCAGATGCGCCGGCTCGGGGACGGGGTGGCCTGGAGCCGCGACCGCTTCACCATGGACGAGGGCCTGTCACGGGCGGTGCGCACCATCTTCAAGCGGCTCTATGACGCCGGCCTGATCTACCGCGCCGAGCGCCTGGTCAACTGGTCACCCGTGCTCGAAACCGCGCTCTCCGACATCGAAGTCAACTACGAAGAGGTCGAGGGCGAGCTGGTGTCGTTCCGCTACGGCTCCCTCGACGACTCGCAACCCCACATCGTGGTCGCCACCACGCGGGTCGAGACGATGCTCGGCGACACCGCCATCGCGGTCCATCCCGAGGACGAGCGGTACCGCCACCTGGTCGGCACCACCGTGGCGCACCCCTTCGTCGACCGGCAGCTCCTCATCGTCGCCGACGAACACGTCGACCCCGAATTCGGCACGGGCGCGGTCAAAGTCACGCCCGCCCACGATCCGAACGACTTCGAAATCGGCCTGCGGCACCAACTGCCGATGCTATCGATCATGGACACCAAGGGCCGGATCGCCGACACCGGAACACAATTCGACGGCATGGACAGATTCGAAGCCCGGGTGGCGGTGCGTGAGGCGCTGGCCGCCCAGGGCCGCGTCGTCGCGGAGAAGCGCCCCTACCTGCACAGCGTCGGGCATTCCGAACGAAGCGGTGAGCCGATCGAGCCCCGGCTGTCGCTGCAATGGTGGGTCCGGGTGGAATCGCTGGCCAAGGCCGCCGGTGACGCGGTTCGCAACGGGGACACCGTGATTCACCCGGCCAGCCTGGAGCCACGCTGGTTCGGCTGGGTCGACGACATGCACGACTGGTGCATCTCGCGGCAGCTGTGGTGGGGCCATCGCATCCCCATCTGGTACGGGCCGGGCGGCGAACAGGTGTGTGTCGGCCCCGACGAGACGCCGCCGGAGGGCTGGGAGCAAGACCCCGATGTGCTAGACACCTGGTTCTCCTCGGCCCTGTGGCCGTTCTCCACGCTGGGCTGGCCGGAGAAGACCCCCGAGCTGGAAAAGTTTTATCCGACAAGCGTCTTGGTCACCGGATACGACATCCTGTTCTTCTGGGTGGCCCGCATGATGATGTTCGGCACCTTCGTCGGCGGTGACGACACCATCACGCTCGACGGTAGGCGCGGCCCGCAGGTGCCGTTCACCGATGTGTTCCTGCATGGGCTGATCCGTGACGAATTCGGCCGCAAGATGAGCAAGTCCAAGGGCAACGTCATCGACCCGCTGGACTGGCTGGACATGTTCGGAGCCGACGCGCTGAGGTTCACGCTGGCCCGCGGTGCCAGCCCCGGTGGCGACCTCGCCGTCGGCGAGGACGCCGTCCGGGCGTCACGAAATTTCTGTACCAAGCTGTTCAACGCCACCCGGTACGCGTTGCTCAACGGTGCGCACGTCGCACCGTTGCCCGCGCACAACGAGCTGACCGATGCCGACCGCTGGATTCTGGGACGGTTGGAAGAGGTTCGCGCCGAAGTCGATTCGGCGCTCGACGGTTACGAGTTCAGCCGCGCCTGTGAGGCGCTCTACCACTTCGCGTGGGACGAATTCTGCGACTGGTACGTCGAATTGGCCAAAACGCAGCTGGCCGAGGGGAACGCACACACCACCACCGTGCTGGCCGCCGTGCTGGACACGCTGCTGCGGTTGCTGCACCCCGTCATCCCGTTCCTCACCGAGGCGTTGTGGCAAGCCCTGACCAACCAGGAGTCGCTGGTGATCGCCGACTGGCCGGAACCGTCGGGCTTCGAGCCGGACCCCGTTGCCACGCAACGGATCAGCGACATGCAGAGGCTGGTCACCGAGGTCCGCCGGTTCCGCAGCGACCAAGGCCTGGCCGACCGGCAGAAAGTGCCGGCCCGGCTGGGCGGCATGGACGGCGCCGATTTGAGCACCCAGGTGGCCGCGGTGACATCGCTGGCCTGGCTCACCGCGCCGGGCGATGCGTTCGAGCCGTCGGTGTCGTTGGAGGTGCGGCTCGGTCCCGGCATGAACAGCACGGTCGTCGTCGAGCTCGACACCTCGGGCACCATCGATGTCGCCGCCGAGCGCCGCCGCCTGGAGAAAGACCTCGCCGCCGCGCAAAAGGAACTGGCGTCGACCACCGCCAAATTGGCCAACGAGGACTTTCTGGCCAAGGCGCCGCAGAAGGTCGTCGACAAGATCCGCGACCGCCAGCGCGTGGCCCAGGAGGAGACCGACCGGATCAACACGCGGCTGGCCGGGCTGCGGTGAGCGAGCACTCCGACTGGTCCGAGCCCGGCGAGGCCACCACCCTGGCCCCGACCCCGGATGAGATCGCTGCCTTGCTGCAGGTCGAACACCTGCTGGACCAACGCTGGCCGGAGACGAAGATCGAGCCGAGCCTGACCCGGATCAGCGCTCTGATGGACTTGCTGGGCTCCCCGCAACTGGCCTATCCGTCGATCCACATCGCCGGCACCAACGGCAAGACCTCGGTGGCGCGCATGGTCGACGCGCTGGTGACCGCCCTGCACGGTCGCACCGGTCGAACCACCAGCCCGCACCTGCAGTCGGCGGTTGAGCGGATCGCGATCGACGGCCGGCCGATCACCCCGGCGCAGTACGTCGCCACGTATCGGGAGATCGAGCCCTTCGTGCAGATGATCGACGCGCAGTCGCAAGCCGCGGGCGGGCCTGCGATGAGCAAGTTCGAGGTGCTGACGGCCATGGCGTTCGCCGCGTTCGCCGACGCGCCCGTCGACGTCGGGGTCATCGAGGTCGGCATGGGCGGGCGATGGGACGCCACCAACGTCGTCAACGCCCCGGTGGCGGTCATCACGCCGATCGGCATCGACCACGTCGAATACCTCGGTGACGACCTCGCCGGCATCGCCGCCGAGAAGGCCGGCATCATCACGAAGGCCCCCGACGGCGCACCCGACACCGTCGCCATCATCGCGCGCCAGGCGCCCGAAGCGATGGAGGTGCTGCTGGCCCAGACCGTGCGGGCCGACGCCGCGGTGGCCCGCGAGGATTCGGAGTTCGCGGTTTTGGAGCGTCAGGTCGCGATCGGCGGCCAGGTGCTGCAACTGCAGGGCCTCGGCGGGGTGTATTCCGACATCTACCTGCCGCTACACGGCGAACACCAGGCGCACAACGCGGCGGTGGCACTCGCGGCCGTCGAAGCGTTCTTCGGCGCGGGGGCGCAGCGGCAACTCGACGTCGAGGCGGTGCGGGCCGGGTTCGCCGCCGTCACCAGCCCCGGCCGGCTGGAACGCATGCGCAGCGCGCCCACCGTCTTCATCGACGCCGCGCACAACCCGGCCGGCGCGGCCGCGCTGGCGCAAACCCTGAGCGACGAATTCGACTTCCGCTACCTGGTCGGCGTGCTCAGCGTGCTGGCCGACAAGGACGTGAACGGCATCCTCGCCGCGCTCGAACCGGTTCTGGATGCCGTCGTCGTAACCCACAACGGGTCGCCGCGGGCGCTGGACGTCGAGTCGCTGGCGCTGGCGGCGGCGGAGCGATTCGGACCCGAGCGGGTGTTTTCCGCCGAGAACCTGCGCGACGCCATCGACGCCGCGACCGCCCTGGTCGATGACGCGACGCTGGACGGGGAACCCGAAGCGTTCTCCGGCGCCGGAATCGTCATCACCGGCTCGGTCGTCACCGCCGGGGCGGCACGGACCTTGTTCGGCCGGGATCCGGAATGACCGACCAGAACCGGGCAGACCCCTGGAAGAGCTTCGGCGCGGTGATGGCCGCCACGCTGCTCCTGGAAGCGATCGTGGTGTTGCTGGCGATCCCGGTGGTGAGCGCCGTCGGCGGCGGACTGACGCCGGTGTCGCTGGGCTATCTGATCGGAGTGGCCGCGCTGCTCATCCTGCTGGGCGGGGTGCAGCGCAAACCCTGGGCCATTTGGGTGAATCTCGGTGTGCAAGCCCTCCTGCTCGCCGGCTTCGCGGTGTATCCGGGCGTCGGGATCATCGGGCTGCTGTTCACGGGATTGTGGGCCTTGATCGCGTACTTCCGGGCCGAGGTGCGGCGCCGCCAGCGGTAGGGGCGGCTCCAGCGGCATCCGCCGCACTCGCCGCCCGGCCGATCGCCGCCCGGTTCTGTACGCTGTGCGCCGTGACCGAACGGACCCTGGTACTGATCAAGCCGGACGGCGTCGAGCGGCAGCTGGTAGGGGAAATCATCAGCCGCATCGAGCGAAAGGGCCTGATCATCGCTGCGCTGGAGCTCCGGCGCGTCAGCGAGGACCTGGCCGCCGCGCATTACGCCGAGCACGAAGGCAAGCCGTTCTTCGACTCGCTGCTGGAGTTCATCACCTCGGGCCCGGTGGTGGCGGCGATCGTCGAGGGACCGCGGGCGATCGCCGCGTTTCGGCAGCTCGCGGGTGGAACCGACCCGGTGGAGAAGGCCACACCCGGCACGATCCGGGGCGATTTCGGGCTGGAGACGCAGTTCAACCTCGTGCATGGGTCCGATTCGACCGAGTCCGCAAAGCGCGAAATCGCGCTCTGGTTTCCCGACGCGTAGCGCCCCGGCGAACGGGGCCGCGCCGCGCCGCTGACGGCCCGTTTGCTCACGGGTGGGTGGGGCCCGCCGAGTGATGTGGGATACTGACGGAGGGTGAACGTCGCCGGACCGGCTTCGGACACCCGAATGAAGACTTAGACAAGCGCGATCAATCGCCACCCGGCATTGGTGCGCGGCATGTCAGGCCATCATTCAGCACGGCGCCGAGCGCATTCCCCGCGAACCGCTCGGGGCGAGACCATCACAAGCCCGGGGGAAGTTAGCCGGGCCCATAGCGAAGCCCTCGCGTGGCCGCGTCGCAAGGACGCGCCCGGGGGCTTGAGGAGAATACGTGGTAGACGGTGCACCATCCGCAGAGTCATCCGAAGAGCCGACCCGGCACGACGAACTGCCGGACCGCCTGAGAGTCCATTCGCTGGCCCGAACGCTGGGAACGACCAGTAAGCGGGTGCTGGATGCGCTCAGCGCACTCGACGGACGGATACGCAGCGCGCACTCCACCGTTGACCGTGATGACGCGGTTCGGGTACGCGATCTGCTGGCCGCCCAGCCCGATGAGGGCGCCGAGGACGCCGGCGCCGTCGGCGAAAGCCCCCACGCCGAGGCCGGGGAACCCGAATCCCGGCTGATGCTCGAGACGGCGGTCGAGCGACCGCACTACATGCCGCTGTTCGTTGCGCCGCAGCCGGTACAGGCGGAGGAAGACGACGGCAACGCCGACGAGGACACCGACGCCGACGATCCCGACGTCGACGACGAAGACGACGAGCAGACCGATCGACCGGCCAACCGGCGCCGTCGCCGGGGCCGTCGCGGGCGCGGGCGCGGCCGCGGTGAGCAGGGCGGACCCGACAACCAGAACGACTCGGGCGACGACGACGAGCCGCAACAGCGGGGCCAGAAGGCGGGAGAGGCCGACTCCTCCGGCGCCGAGGACGACGACGGCGAAGACGACGAATCCGATGACTCCGACAGCGGCGACGACGGTTCGGCGGAGGGCGGCAATCGACGTCGCCGCAGGCGCCGGCGCCGCAAGTCGGGTTCGGGCGACGACGGCGATGAAAACGCGTCGCCCGACGACCCGCCGAACACGGTGGTGCACGAGAGGCCGCCCCGCAGCGGGAAGAACGGCGGCAATGGCGGAAACGGCTCGTCGAACGCCGAGATCAAGGGCATCGACGGCTCCACCCGGCTGGAGGCCAAGCGCCAACGGCGCCGTGACGGCCGCGACGCCGGACGGCGTCGTCCGCCGGTATTGAGCGAGGCGGAGTTCTTGGCGCGCCGCGAGGCCGTCGAACGGATCATGGTCGTGCGCGACAGGGTCCGCACCGAACCGCCGCATCAAGGGGCGCGCTACACCCAGATCGCCGTGCTCGAGGACGGCATCGTCGTCGAGCACTTCGTGACCTCGGCCGCGTCCGCCTCGCTGGTGGGCAACATCTACCTCGGGATCGTGCAGAACGTCCTGCCGTCGATGGAGGCGGCGTTCGTCGACATCGGCCGCGGCCGCAACGGCGTGCTCTACGCCGGCGAGGTCAACTGGGAAGCCGCCGGCCTGGGCGGGTCCGACCGCAAGATCGAACAGGCGCTCAAACCGGGAGATTACGTCGTCGTCCAGGTCAGCAAGGACCCGGTCGGGCACAAGGGCGCCCGGCTGACCACCCAGGTGTCGCTGGCCGGCCGGTACCTCGTGTACGTGCCGGGCGCGTCGTCGACCGGGATCAGCCGCAAGCTGCCCGACACCGAACGGCAGCGGCTCAAAGAAATCCTGCGCGAAGTGGTGCCGTCGGACGCCGGGGTGATCATCCGCACCGCCTCCGAGGGCGTCAAAGAGGACGACATCCGCAACGATGTCACCCGACTGCAGGAGCGCTGGAAACAAATCGAGGCCAAGGCGGCCGAGATCACCGAGAAGGCCGCCGGCGCGGCGGTCGCGCTCTATGAAGAGCCCGACGTGCTGGTCAAGGTCATCCGTGACCTGTTCAACGAGGACTTCGCGGGCCTCATCGTCTCCGGTGACGAGGCGTGGACGACGATCACCGACTATGTGAATTCCGTTGCGCCCGACCTGGTTTCAAAGCTGAACAAGTACGAACCGCCCGGCGGCGCCGACGGTCAGCCGGGACCCGACGTCTTCGCGGTGCATCGCATCGACGAGCAACTCGCCAAGGCGATGGAGCGCAAGGTGTGGCTGCCTTCGGGCGGCACGCTGGTGATCGACCGGACCGAGGCCATGACGGTGGTCGACGTCAACACCGGCAAGTTCACCGGGTCCGGCGGCAACCTCGAACAGACGGTGACCAAGAACAACCTGGAGGCCGCCGAGGAGATCGTCCGGCAGCTCCGGCTGCGTGACATCGGCGGCATCGTGGTCATCGACTTCATCGACATGGTCCTCGAGTCCAACCGTGACTTGGTGTTGCGGCGGCTCACCGAGGCGCTGGCCCGCGACCGCACCCGCCATCAGGTGTCCGAGGTGACGTCGCTGGGCTTGGTTCAGCTGACCCGCAAGCGGTTGGGCACGGGGCTGATCGAGGCCTTCTCGACGTCGTGCACCCACTGCGGCGGCCGGGGGATCGTGCTGCACACCGACCCGGTGGACTCGGCCCCCTCGAACGGTCGCAAATCGGAGTCCGGTGGTCGCCGCGGCAGGCGGTCCAAGAAGAAGGGGGCCGAGGAGCCGGTGGTGGCCAAGGTGCCCGCGCACGCTCCCGGCGAGCACCCGATGTTCAAGGCGATGGCCGCCGGCGGGTCCGGGCACGCCGACCGTGACGACGACGAGTCCGACGAGTCCGCCGAGGAAGCGACCGGCGAGCTCGACGAGCGGAAGCAACGGGACGTGGCCGACGGGGCGGACACCGACCAAGAGGACTTCGAAGACACCGACGAAGACACCGACGACTCTGACGACGACTCTGAGGACGATCTCGACGACGACGACGAGGATCTCGACGACGAGGAAGACCTGGGCGAGGACGACGAGGACCTCGAGATGGACGACGACGACCTGGACGTCGAGGACGACTCAGACTCCGATGACTCCGATTCCGACGAGGATTCCGACGGTTCCGTCAACGGCGGATCGGGCTTCGGGCGTCCGCGGCGGCGTCGAGCGGCAGGCAGACCGGCGGGGCCGCCGATCCACGCGGACTGACCTGGACCAGTTTGACCCTGTAGCCGCTGGTCAAGTACCCTAGGACAGTTGTCGTCAGGCCGGGTGGACTTTGGCCGGCGGCAGCGGGACTCCCGGGCAGCCGGCGCAGACCCGCACCCCAGACCCACTTAGCTTTGTCCGAGCGCACCGCCGGTGGCTCGCGCGCGAAGAGCCGAAGAACGGCTGAGCAGAGGAAAGAAGGCAGGAGCAACGATGGCGACCTACGCAATCGTCAAGACAGGCGGCAAGCAGTACAAGGTCGCCGTCGGGGACGTGGTCAAGGTCGAGAAGCTCGACTCCGACCCGGGCGCGAATGTGTCGCTTCCCGTCACGCTGGTCGTGGACGGCGCGAAGGTGACCACCGACGCGGCCGCGCTGGCCAAGGTGGCGGTGACCGGCGAGGTGCTCGAGCACACCAAGGGCCCCAAGATCCGTATCCACAAGTTCAGGAACAAGACCGGCTATCACAAGCGTCAGGGGCACCGTCAGCAGCTGACGGTCCTGAAGGTCACCGGGATCAAGTAGCGGGAGGCGACAGACATGGCACACAAGAAGGGCGCTTCCAGCTCGCGCAACGGCCGGGATTCCGCCGCTCAGCGGCTGGGCGTGAAGCGGTTCGGCGGCCAGATCGTCAAGGCGGGCGAAATCATCGTTCGTCAACGTGGCACCAAGTTCCACCCCGGCCTCAACGTCGGGCGTGGCGGTGACGACACGTTGTTCGCCAAGGCCGCCGGAGCCGTCGAGTTCGGCATCAAGCGCGGCCGCAAAACCGTCAGCATCACGCCCCAGGTCTAAGCCTCACGAGCCGGGGGCAGCGCCCCCGTGCGGGGAACGCTGCGGCGGCGTTGCGAGGTATTTCGCCCTGGCGTGACATTCGAAGGGCTGGTATTCGATGCCTCGATTTGTCGATCGGGTCGTCATCCACGCGCGAGCGGGTTCCGGCGGTAACGGCTGCGCGTCCGTCCATCGGGAGAAATTCAAGCCGCTGGGCGGTCCCGACGGCGGCAACGGCGGCCGCGGCGGCAGCATCGTGTTCGTCGTCGACCCGCAGGTCCACACCTTGCTGGACTTCCACTTCCATCCGCACGTCACCGCGCCCTCGGGCAAGCAGGGGATGGGCAACAACCGCGACGGCGCGGCCGGCGCCGACTTGGAAGTCAAAGTTCCCGACGGCACCGTGGTCTTGGACGAAAACGGCCGGCTGCTAGCCGATCTCGTGGGTGCGGGCACCCGCTTCGAAGCCGCGGCGGGAGGCCGTGGCGGCCTGGGCAACGCCGCACTCGCATCGCGTGCCCGCAAGGCCCCCGGCTTCGCGCTACTCGGTGAGCAGGGCGAAGCGCGGGACCTGACGCTCGAACTCAAGACCGTCGCCGACGCCGGCCTCATCGGTTTCCCCTCGGCCGGGAAATCGTCGCTGGTGTCGGCGATCTCGGCGGCCAAGCCGAAGATCGCGGACTACCCGTTCACCACCCTGGTGCCCAACCTCGGTGTGGTGTCGGCCGGCGAGCACACCTTCACCGTCGCCGATGTGCCGGGCCTGATTCCCGGCGCGTCGCAGGGCCGCGGTCTCGGCCTGGATTTCCTCCGGCACATCGAGCGCTGCGCCGTGCTGGTGCACGTCGTCGACTGTGCTACCGCCGAGCCGGGCCGCGACCCGATGTCCGACATCGATGCGTTGGAAGCCGAACTCGCCGCGTATACGCCCACCCTGCAAGGCGATTCGACCCTGGGCGACCTCGCCGAGCGGCCACGGGCGGTGGTGCTCAACAAGATCGACGTGCCCGAGGCGCGGGAACTCGCCGAATTCGTCCGCGACGACATCGCCGAACGCGGCTGGCCGGTGTTCCTGGTGTCGACGGTATCGCGGGAAGGCTTGCAACCGTTGATCTTCGGGCTGTGGCGGATGATCTCGGAATACAACGCCACCCGCCCGCAGGTCGTGCCGCGGCGGCCGGTCATCCGGCCGGTTCCGGTCGACGAGAGCGGCTTCACCGTCGAGCCGGACGGTGAGGGTGGCTTTGTGGTCACCGGCGCCCGCCCCCAGCGTTGGGTCCGGCAGACCAACTTCGACAATGACGAAGCCGTGGGCTATCTCGCCGACCGCCTGGCCCGGTTGGGTGTCGAGGACGAACTGTTGCGCCTCGGCGCGCAACCCGGGTGCGCCGTGACCATCGGGGACATGACATTCGACTGGGAGCCGCAAACACCTGCGGGACAACAGGTTGCGATGAACGCCCCGATGTCTGGGAGAGGCACCGACGTGCGGCTGGAACGCAGCGAGCGCACCGGGGCGGCGGAGCGCAAGGCGGCCCGCCGTCAGCGCCGCGAACGCGGTGACGAGTCGTGAGCGCCGGCGACGATGCAGTGGGGGCACCGCCCGCTTGCGGGGGACGAAGCGATGAGCAGGAGCGGCGCATCGTGATAGCTCAGCGCGACGCCATCCGGGCCGCGCGCAGCCTGGTGGTCAAGGTCGGGACCAACGCGCTGACCACACCGTCCGGGGTGTTCGACGCGGGCCGGCTGGCCGGGCTGTCCGACGCCATCGAAACACGCATGAAGTCGGGCACTGACGTCGTCATCGTCTCTTCGGGTGCCATCGCCGCCGGCATCGAGCCACTCGGATTAGCCCGTCGCCCCAAGGATTTGGCGACCAAGCAGGCCGCGGCCAGCGTCGGGCAGGTCGCGCTGGTGAACGCGTGGAGCGCGGCGTTCGCGAGGTATGGCCGCACGGTGGGGCAGGTGCTGCTGACCGCGCACGATATCTCCATGCGGGCCCAGCACACGAACGCCCAGCGCACCCTGGACCGGCTGCGGGCTCTGCACGCGGTGGCGATCGTCAACGAGAACGACACGGTGGCCACCAACGAGATTCGGTTCGGCGACAATGATCGACTTTCGGCGCTGGTGGCTCACCTGGTCGGAGCCGAGGCCCTGGTGCTGCTCTCCGACATCGACGGTCTGTACGACTCGGATCCCCGAAAAACCAAGGGCGCCCGATTCATTGCGGAGGTCTCCGGCTCGGCGGACCTGACCGGTGTGGTTGCCGGACCGGGCAGCGACTTGGGCACCGGGGGGATGGTGTCCAAGATGTCGTCGGCATTGCTGGCCGCCGACGCGGGAGTGCCGGTCCTGCTCGCCGCCGCGGCCGACGCCGCGACCGCCCTGACCGATGCTTCGGTCGGCACGGTGTTTGCCGCCCGGCCCGTTCGAATGTCGGCGCGCAGGTTCTGGGTGCGGTATGCCGCCGAAGCGGCCGGCGCGCTGACCCTGGACGAGGGCGCGGTGCGTGCGGTGGTATCCCAGCGCCGCTCGTTGCTGGCCGCCGGCGTCACCGCGGTGTCGGGCCGGTTCTATGCCGGAGACGTCGTCGAACTGCGCGGCGCGGACGCGGCCATGGTCGCCCGCGGCGTGGTGGCCTACGACGCGACCGAACTGGCGACCATGATCGGCCGGTCAACCTCCGAGCTGCCGGGGGAGTTGCGCAGGCCCGCGGTGCATGCCGACGATCTGGTGGCGGTTTAGGGCGGCTAGCTGAAGGGGTTGCTGTTGTCCTGCCACGCCGCCGATTCGGGACGCGGCCCGTAACGCAGGGCGTAGTCCTCGTGCATCTTCGCTTGCTTCTTGTTCTTGAGCACGTCGACGAGGTTCGGGTTCAGGCCGTGCTGCGCCAGCCGGTGCCGGCGCCAGACCTTGTTCAATGCGAGCGAAATCAGCAGGGCCCAGGTATAGAGCGGCACGGTCATCTCGGTGTGCACATACAGCGAAGCGGGCAGCAACCAGAATGGTGCGAGAACCAACAGGGGCGGGATGGCCCACCGGATCATGTGCCGGCGCACGGCCCCCTTGCCGGCCAGATCGTTGGCGACCCAGTCGCGCATCGAGCTGGGCAGGCACCGACCGTACGAGTAGGCGATGTACTGCCAGACGTTGGGTTTGGTGCGGGTCTTGGATTCGGTCACGGTGGCTCCTATGGCGGGCGGTTTCAGGACTGCAATGCGCCCGCCGCCAGGGCGGCCGCGTTGATGCGGGTCAACACCTGGTGCAGGTGCTGAAGTTCGCCGATGTCGACGCCCAGACGCGCGACCACGGCGGGTGGAATCTTGAGCGCACGGCGCCGCAAGGCTGTGCCGCTGTCGGTGAGTTTGACGTCAGTGGAGCGCTCGTCGACGGTGCTTCGCGTACGGGTGATCAGGCCGAGTGCCTCCAAGCGCTTGAGCATCGGCGACAATGTGGCCGGATCCATCTGCAACGTAACCGCAATTTCCTTGACCGACAAAGCTTTTCGCTGCCCCGTTCCGGCCCGCTGGTGATCCCAGAGCGTCAGCATCACCAGGTACTGGGGGTGGGTCAGCCCCAACGGCTCCAACAGCGGCCGGTAGACGGCCAAAACGGCGCGGTTGGTCACGCTCAGCGCGAAGCACACCTGCTGTTCGAGGGAAAGCGGGTCGAGCTCCGGTGCGGTCAGCGGCGACATAATTACATGGTATCCCAATAGTTAACGCGCTAACTATGTCGTCCTCGTCACAGCCACGGCCCGTGCATTAGTGCACCGAAGTGGATTTGAGATACAGAGCGCCCCAGACGATCTCGGTCAGCGTGGCGGCCAGCTCCGCGTCATAGTCGCGCGGGTTCACCGGGAGGTTCTGCTGGCAGGATCGCTCGACCATCCAGGTCAGGGCGTTGGCGGTGGTGGCCGCGGGCAATTCCGGTCGGATCGAGCCGTCGGCCTGCCCTTCCTCGATGACCCGGGTCATCCGCCCGGTGACCGCGGTCAACAGGTTGCGGTAGGTCGCCGCGACCAGCGGGTCATAGCCGGCCATTTCGTTCAGCGCGACCAACACCGGTTGGTGCCGCCGATAGCTGGCGATGATGCCGTCCATCGCGGCGCGCACGTCGGCCGGATCGTGCCGGCCGGCCACGCTCCACCAGCGATCCGCGCTCTCGGCGAGGTCGGCGAACACCTGGTTGGCCAGGCGGCGCAGCAGGTGCCCTTTGTCCTCGAAGTAGATGTAGAAGCTCGCGCGGGAGATGCCGGCCGCGCTGGACAGCCGGTCCACGCTGAGCTCGGTGAAACTGGCGCCGTCGCGCATCAGCCGCTCGGTGGCGTCCAGCAGCCGGCGTTCGATCTGCTCTCGCCGCTGCTGACGTTCCTGTTCGCGGTTGGCCTGCGGCTTCCGGGTGACCGATGGCATATGCCCAGCATAGAGCGTCTTGTGACGGCTTGACTAGACACTATGTCTAGGAATAGTGTCGCAGGCAGTCTGTGACCGAGGTCATACGCAACGGAGGGATCGCCAATGACCGTGATGACCGGGACGTCGGGCACCGAGAAGCCCGGGCGTGCCTACGACCCCATCGACCTGTCCTCGCGCGCGTTTTGGTCGACCACCGCGGCCGACCGGGAGCGTTCGTTCGCGGTGCTACGGGCCGAACGCCCGGTGAGCTGGCACCCTCCGGTTGAAGACGCCCTGATGTCCGATCCCGAGGATCCCGGCTACTGGGCGGTCACCCGGCGCGCGGACATCGTCTCGGTCAGCCGCAACAACGAGGTGTTCCTGTCCGGCAAGGGGGTGATTTTCGAGAACGTCCCCGTGGAACTGCTCGAGGCCTCGCAGTCCTTCCTGGCGATGGACCCACCGCGGCACACCAAGCTGCGCAAGCTGGTCAGCGCGGCGTTCACCCCGCGGCAGGTCCGCCGCATCGAGGACTCGATCAAGGCGAACGCCAAGACCATCGTCGAAGAGCTGCGGGCCGCGGGCAGCGGCGTAGATTTCGTCGAGCAGTGTTCGAAACAGCTGCCCATTCGCACACTCTCGGACATGGTCGGGATCGAAGAATCCGAGCGTGAGCACGTGGCGCGGGCCGCCGATGCGCTGGTGTCATGGGCGGACCCCGTCTACCTCGACGGGCGCAATCCGCTGGAGGTCCTGGTCGAGAATCAGATGTATCTGCACCAGGTCGCCGGCGCGCTGGCCGCCGAGCGCCGCGAGCGGCCGGGTGACGACCTGTTCAGCGGTCTGGTGAACGCGGAGGTGGACGGCGACCGGTTGTCCGACGCCGACGTGGCCGCGTTCTTCGTGTTGCTCGCCGTGGCCGCCAACGACACCACCCGCCAGACCACCAGCCATGCGATGAAGGCGCTCACGGACTTTCCCGATCAGCGCGCCTGGCTGCTCGAGGATTTCGACAACCGGATTCCCATGGCGGTCGAGGAGTTCATCCGGTGGGCCTCACCGGTGATGACCTTCCGGCGCACGGCGGCAACGGATGTCGAGCTGGGCGGCCAGACCATCCGCGCGGGGGAGAAGGTGGTGATGTTCTACCCGTCCGGAAACTGGGACACCGAGGCTTTCGACCATCCGGAACGTTTCGACCTGGCCCGCGACCCCAACCCGCACGTCGGCTTCGGCGGCGGGGGGGTGCACTTCTGCCTCGGCGCGCACGTGGCCCGGGCGCAGCTGCGAGCCATCTTCGGCGAGTTGCTGCGGCAGCTGCCGGACATCCAGGCGGGTGAGCCCGCATACGTGGCGGGCAACTTCATTCACGCCGTGCGCCGCATGCCGTGCACGTTCTAACCCGCTGCTATCGGCGATAACTCGTCAGCCAGCAGCGCCAGCAGCTCCGAGCAGCCGCCGTCGACCTTGACGGTGGCCAGGTCATCCCCGCGGGTGCGGCCCCGGTTGATGATGGCGATGGGCCTGCCCAGCGCGGCGGCGTGACGCACGAACCGGTAGCCGGAGAACACCGTCAGCGACGAGCCGGCGACCAGTAGTGCGTCGGCCTCGTCCACCAGTGAATATGCCTGGTCGACAACCTCTTTGGCGACGCTTTCACCGAAGTAGACGATGTCCGGCTTGAGCATTCCGCCACAGCGCGGACAGTCCAGATAGCGGAACGACGTGGTATCGGCGACGACGGCGTCGGCGTCGGGGGCCACCGCGAGGCCGCCGACCGCTTCGGCGCGCTCGGCGAATCCCGGGTTGAGCGCTTCCAGTTGTTCGGCCAGCGCGGCGCGGCTCATGGTGTACCCGCAGCCCAGGCAGATCACCCGCGCGTAGGTGCCGTGCAGATTGACGACATTCTCGCTGCCGGCCTTGGTGTGCAGCAGGTCGACGTTCTGGGTGATCACCCCGGTCACCACCGACGCGCGCTCGAGGGCGGCCAACGCTCGGTGGCCGGCGTTGGGCATGGTGTCATCCATGTGCCGCCAGCCGACGTGGTTGCGCGCCCAGTACCGCTGCCGGAACGCAGGATCCGAGGTGAACTGGCGGATGGTCATCGGATTGCTGGGCGGGGAATCAGGACCCCGGTAGTCGGGGATGCCGGAGTCGGTGGACAGCCCCGCGCCCGTCAGCACCGCAATCCGGCGGCCGGCCAGCAACGCGACCAACTCCGGCGATTCTGCGCGGCGGGCGGTCACCCCGTCCAGCGTACGGCCATGACGTGGTTAACCGAGGCACTCCGCGGCGGTGGTGAGCTCCGCCGACATGTTCTTCTCCATCATCTTGAGCGCCGCCGCGGCCAACTCGGCGTCGATGCCCGCGACCGCGTCGGTCGGTATCACGACGGGAAAGTGCCGCACGTAGGCGTCGAGCGCGGTGTAGAGGATGCACTGCTCGGTGACCTGGCCGGCGATGACCAACCGCTTGGTCTCCAGCCGGTTCAGCAGGTAGGCCAGCGCGGTCGCATAAAAGGCGCTGTGCCGGACCTTGGTCATCACGCGCAAGTCCCCGGCCGGCACAATCGGCTTCACCAGATCGGGGCGCGCGCCGTCGAGCGCGGAGCCGACGATGTCGGAGAACTGGGCCGCGAAATCGCCGTAGTTGTCGTTGACGTAGACCAGGTCCACGTCGTCGGATTCGCGTGCGCGCCGGACCAAATCGGCCAGCGGGTCGATGATGGTGGCGACATTGGGTATTAGTTCTTCAGCATCGGGATGCTGGTAGGTGTTCATCATGTCGACCACGACCACGGCAGTATCGCTCATGATGGAAGGGATACCCGGCGGCCGCGGGTTGACACAGGTCAGGCGACAATGGAAGGGCGATGGACTTTTACAACGCTTACAGCCAGGGCTTTGTCCGGGTCGCCGCGTGCACGCACCACACCACGCTCGGCGATCCGGCGGCCAACGCGGAGTCGGTGTTGCGATTGGCGCAGGCTTGTCACGACGACGGCGTCGCGCTGGCCGTGTTCCCGGAGCTGACGTTGTCCGGGTACTCCATCGAGGACATCGTGATGCAGGACTTGTTGCTCGACGACGTCGCAGCCGCCATCGAGACCATCGTCGGGTCCTCGACCGATCTGCTGCCGGTTCTGGTCGTCGGTGCCCCACTGCGGTACCGCCATCGCATCTACAACACCGCGGTGGTCATCCATCGGGGCGCGGTGCTCGGGGTGGTGCCGAAGTCGTACCTGCCCACCTACCGAGAGTTCTACGAGCGCCGGCAGATCGCGGCAGGAGACGACGAGCGCGGCACCATCCGGATCTGTGACGCCGACGTCCCCTTCGGCCCCGACCTGTTGTTCGCCGCTTCGGATGTGCCCGATTGCGTGCTGCACGTCGAAATCTGCGAGGACATGTTCGTGCCGATCCCGCCCAGCGCGGAAGCCGCGCTGGCGGGCGCGACGGTGCTGGCGAACCTGTCCGGCAGCCCGATCACGATCGGCCGCGCCGAGGACCGCTGCCTGTTGGCGCGTTCGGCGTCGGCGCGCTGCCTGGCCGCCTATGTGTATGCCGCGGCGGGCGAGGGCGAGTCGACCACGGACCTGGCCTGGGACGGTCAGACCATGGTGTGGGAGAACGGTGAACTGCTGGCCTCATCCGAGCGCTTTCCGAAGGGGGAGCGGCGCAGCATCGCCGACGTCGACATCGACCTGCTGCGTTCGGAACGGTTGCGCATGGGGACCTTCGACGACAACCGGCGCCACCACCGCGGGTCGGCCGAGTCGTTCCGGCGCATCGAGTTTCGGCTGGACCCGCCCGACGGCGATATCGGATTGCACCGCGACATCGAGCGCTTCCCCTTCGTCCCCGCCGATCCGCAACGCCTGGAACAGGATTGCTACGAGGCCTACAACATCCAGGTGTCCGGACTCGAGCAGCGGCTGCGCGCGCTGAACTATCCGAAGATCGTCATCGGCATTTCCGGCGGCCTGGACTCGACCCACGCGTTGATCGTCGCCGCACGGGCGATGGACCGCGAGGAACGGCCGCGCAGTGACATTTTGGCGTTCACCCTGCCGGGGTTCGCGACGGGCGATCGCACCAAACGCAACGCGATCGAGCTGTGCCGCGCACTCGGGGTCACCTTTTCCGAAATCGATATCACCGAGACGGCAATGGTCATGTTCAAGGAGATCGACCATCCGTTTGGGCGCGGGGAGAAGGTTTACGACGTCACCTTCGAGAACGTGCAGGCGGGCCTGCGCACCGACTACCTGTTCCGGCTGGCCAACCAGCGCGGCGGCATCGTGCTCGGCACCGGCGACCTCTCTGAAATCGGGCTGGGCTGGTCGACTTACGGGGTGGGCGACCAGATGTCGCACTACAACGTCAATGGCGGCGTCCCGAAGACGCTCATTCAGCACCTGATCCGTTGGGTCATCTCGTCGGGCCAGTTCGAGTCCGACGTGACCGACGTGCTGCAGTCGGTGCTGGATACCGAGATCTCCCCGGAGCTCGTGCCGAAAGGCGAGGAGGAAGAGCTGCAGAGCAGCGAGGACAAGGTCGGACCGTATGCCCTGCAGGACTTCTCGCTGTTCCACGTGCTGCGCTACGGGTTCAGGCCGTCGAAGATCGCGTTTCTGGCGTGGCACGCGTGGAGCGATCCCGAGCGCGGGAACTGGCCACCGGGATTTCCCGCCGACAAGCGACCGGTCTACTCGCTCAAGGAGATTCGGCATTGGCTCGGGATCTTCGTGCAGCGGTTCTACTCGTTCAGCCAGTTCAAGCGCTCGGCCTTGCCCAATGGCCCCAAGGTGTCGCACGGCGGTGCGCTGTCACCGCGCGGTGATTGGCGTGCCCCGTCGGACATGTCGGCGCGCATCTGGCTCGACGAGATCGAGCGGCAAATACCCGAGGAGTAGCACGCTCGGGGCCCGCCCGGCATCGCCGGACGGGCCCGGAACGTCCGCTCACGCCCTCGCGCGGCGCCAGCCCTGGTACTGCAGCTCCGCGAACACCAGCGTGTAGGCGCCCGCCGCCAGATTCAACGCGACGCCGGCCGAGGTCAGCGGGAAGACATCCGCGAGCACCAGCACCACGGCGGCCACCGTGTAGGCCACATTGGCGATGATGACGGCCATACCGGCGCGCAGCACCGATCGCATCCTGGCGAGCCCGAACACGAGCACGCCGTAGCCGATCA
The DNA here is from genome assembly GCF_001672665.1 of Mycobacterium sp. E2238. NCBI lineage: Bacteria > Bacillati > Actinomycetota > Actinomycetes > Mycobacteriales > Mycobacteriaceae > Mycobacterium > Mycobacterium sp. E2238. The sequence goes on from NZ_LZKF01000050.1 coordinate 20,241, forward strand.
AGAACGCGGCCATGCTGTATTCGAACGCCTTCGTGGTTCCCGAAAGCTCGGCGAGCCGGCCGACCAGCGGGATACCGGCCAGGCCGACCAGCCCGCTGATGGCGGCGTCGGCGCGCATGGCGAGGCGGAGCAGCCCGTCGCGGGTGCCCGTGCGGTCAATGGTGGTGGCGGACATTGATGTTCCTTTCGTGGTGGCTGAACGGTCGCCACTCACGCTGCTCGCAGACCACTGCCAGATCGACGCCAGACGCTGCCAATCACTGCCAAGCGCAGGCCAGGAGGGTCGCGTCGGCCCGCCGCCTCAGCGTTCGTAGGTTCCGGTCAGCGCGCCGCGGGCCAGCACGTGCCCACGGATCGCGGCCAGCAGCGCCTTGGCCGTGGCGATGCTGTCCGGCACGGCCCGGTCGATCGCGAACACGTGGAATCGGTAGTGGTGCGGGCCGTGGCCGGGGATCGGACGCGGCCCGGCGTAGCCGCGATGGCCCAGATCCGCCCGCAGGCACCGGACGCCTGCCGCATGCGGTTGCAAGCCGCCGGCCTCGAGGCCGTCCAGCGTCGGCTCGATCACGGCGACGGTGTGCAACAGCGGGCGGGGCAGCGGCACGTCGACGTCGTCGACGATGAGCACCAGCTGCCGGGTCCCCGGCGGCGGCGCGCTCCACCGCAAGGGTGGCGAGACATTGTCCCCGACGCCCTTGCCCGCGCTGGAGGTCGGCATCCCGCCGCCATCGGTGAAAGCGGTGCTGCTGAGGCTGATGGCGGCGGGCGCATCGAACGCCGGCCCGGCAAGGGGACTTCGGTGCGCGCCGGCGCGGACGCGGCGCAGCAGCCGGCCCGGCAGCGCCGTCATGCGCCGCTGCCCGCGCCGCGAATCGCGACGGTGGGCGACCGCAGGAGATCGCCCAATTCGCTGGGAAGATAACCCTGCTCCACCAACCGCGGCAGCACGCCGCCGCTTTCGATGATGTCCAGGATGAGCCCGGGGAGTTTGGGAACGCGTCCGGACGCACCCGTGGTGTCGTTGCGCCAGGTGCCCCCGGTCAGGTCGAAGGTGGCCGTGTCGCCTTCGTGGAAAACGCTGGTGGCATCGGGCACGGTCATGGCCGGAAGGCCGGCGTTGACGGCATTGCGAAAGAACAAGGAGTTGAATTCCTCGGCGACCAGTCCCGCGACGCCGAGCTCGACGAAGAGGGCCGCCACCGGCCGCGAGGATCCGAGACCGAAGTTCTTGCCCGCCACCACGATGTCACCCGGGGACACCTCGTCGGTCCAACCCGGGCGAACCTCGTAGAAAATGTGCCTGGCCGCCTCCGACGGATCCATCTTCATCGCGAAGGCCGGGTACATGGCGTCGGTGTTGAGGTTGTCTCCGAACAGCCAGACCTTGCCGCGAAACTGCACGGTCATGCCGTCACACTCCTCGGGTCGGTGATGTAGCCGGTGATTGCCGACGCGGCGACGGTCGCCGGTGATGCCATGAAGATCTCGGCCTCGGTGCTGCCCATGCGTCCGGTGAAGTTACGTGTGCTCGAGGTGATGCATACCTCCCCGGGACCGACCACGCCCATGTGGTAGCCGAAACAGGCGCCGCAGGTGGAGTTGGTGATGACCGCACCCGCGTCGGCCAGATCCTGCAGGTACCCCAGCCGCATGGCGTCCCGGTACACCGCCTGAGAGGCGGGCGTGACCAACAGGCGCACCCCGGGCGCGACGGTCTTGCCGCGCACCACCCGTGCGGCGATCGCGAGGTCTTCGAGCTGTCCGTTCGCGCACGAGCCGATGAAGGCCTGGTCGACCTTGCGGCGGTCCAGCTGGGAGACGGGCAGACCATTGCGGCTGACCGTTCCCGGCCGCGCCACGTAGGGCTCCAGCGTCGCCAAATCGACGCGGCGGATCTCTTGGTATGCGGCATCGGAATCCGGCGTAACGGCACGGTATTCGGTGACGCCACGGTCCTCGAGAAACGAGGTCAATACCTCGTCGGGCTCGAACGTGGCGAAGTCGGCGGAAACCTCGGCGCACTGGGTCGCCACGGTGCGCCGGTCATGCATCGGGATGCCGGCCAGGCCCGTGCCGCCGAATTCCAGGTTGCGGTTCGGCGCATCGCCGTACTCGTTGGCGATATGCAAGAAGATGTCTTTTCCGCTGACGGTCTCCGGCTTGGCCCCCTCGAGCTCATATCGGATCGTGGGCGCGACCTGAAACCATGTCGTGCCGGTGCACATGATCGAATAGATCTCCGCGGGCCCGAGGCCCCGCGCGGCGGTGTTGTAGGCGCCCGCCGCGCAGGTGTGAGAGTCGGTGCAGGCCAAGACTTCTCCGGGTCGCGCCAGCCCGTTCTCGGCGATCACCTGGTGGCAGATGCCGTGCCGGCCGACGTCATAGAACCGTTGGATGCCGAAATCGGCGACGAATTCGCGGGCCCGCGGACCGCCCGCGGCATCTTTGATTGTCGGTGCGGGCACTGCGTGGTCCATGACGACCGCCAGCTTGTCGGGGTCATGGATCCGGTTGGGCGTAATCCACATCGTGGCGAACTGCAAATCGATGAGCACGGTCATATCGACGTCGACCACGACCGTGTCACCCGCGGACACCACATCCAGACCGGCCTTGCGGGCGAAGATCTTCTCGATGATCGTCATGCCCATGAGGGGTCCTTGCGGGCGTAGCGGGCGTCGCGCTCCAGCCAGTCGGCCATTCCCACCATGTTGAAGAAATCGGCGGGTGTGCTGGGCAGGTGGCCGGCGATGTCGGTGCCGTTCAGTTCGCAAAGGCTCTGCAACATACCAAAAGTCGCCTGCATCAACAGGGTGCTCGGATGGATCGCGATGGCGTAGCCCAGCTCTTGCAGCCGCGAGGCCGACTGCAGCGGCGTGAGGCCACCCAGCACCAAATTGATCAGCAGGGGAGCGTCGACCTCGCGCGCGATGCGCTCGATCTCGCCGTCGTCCTGCGGCGCCTCGACGAAGACGATGTCCGCGCCTGCCTGTGCGTACCGGTTGGCGCGTTCGATGGCAGCGTCCAGGCCTAGGGGCGCCCGCGCGTCGGTGCGCGCCACCACCAGCAGGTTGTCATCGGAGCGGGCGTCCAGCGCGGCGGCCAGAGTCTGTTCGAACACCGCCACATCCACCACCTGCTTGTCGGGCAGGTGGCCGCAACGTTTCGGAAAGACCTGGTCCTCCAACTGAATCGCGGCCACTCCCGCCGCGTCGTACGAGCGAACGGTGCGTACCACGTTCATGGGCGCGCCGTAGCCGGTGTCGGCGTCGGCGATCAGGGGGATGTCACCCAACGCTTCGGTGATCATCGCGACCCGGCCGGCCATCTCGGTCGCGGTGACCAGCCCGATGTCGGGTAAGCCGAAGCCCGAGGCCGCCACGCCTGCGCCGGTCATGTAGGCCGCGGTGTGGCCGGTGCGTTTCGTCAGGTGCGCGGAGATTCCGTCGAAAACGCCTGGCGCGACGATGAGTTCGCGGGCACCGAGCAAGTCCTTCAGCCGTTGCCGCGCCGCGGTAGTGGGCATGACTCTCTCCTTTAGTCCAGGGCGCCCGCGACCGAGGCCGCGAGCAGATCCGTCAGTCGCTCGACGTCGTCGAGGCCGTCGAGATTGACCACCGCCCGCTCGATGGCTTCGGCGCGCGACCGGCTGGTGACCCGGTCGGCGAGCGAGTGGAACTTGTCGACGAGTTCGTCGTTGGTGACGGGGTCGTTGGGCGCGCCGTGCGGCAAGGCCACGCGGGCGCGATGGACCGCGCCGTCCAGGGTGGTCACCGCGACGTCGGTACGAAACTTTTCGGTGAAATCGGCGTGGGTGAGCGATTCGTCCAGGTGCACCGTCGTCGCCGCGATGAGCGACCAGATGTCGTCGGAATCGAGGCGGGCGGCGGTGAACTGTTCGGGCAGCACGTTGCCGTCGAGCAGTGCCGCGGCGGTCGCATAGCCGATGTTCATCTGGGCGCCGATCGCGGTCAGCGGTCTCTCCGGTTGCCACCAACCGTGCTTGTAGATGGTCTCGCCGACGGTGATGTCGATCTTCGAAATGCCCTGGGATACAACGGATTCACGCACCCGACGGGCGGCGTCGATCGCGGCGTGCACCCCACCCATCGCGGCGTAGGACTTGACCATGATCATGGTGGTCTCCCATCGCTGGCCGAGTTCGCCGGTCAGCGGCGCGGCGTCGGGGTCGTGGCCCTCGCCGAAAACACTGAGAAACCCGCCGTATTCGCGCTCGAAAACCCGCTTGATGCCGGTGTAACCGGCCGCCGCCAGCCCCGCCGCGTAGAAGCCGTTGCGCGCCGCCAAGCCGTGGTGCATGCGCTTGCTCATGGCCTCGTACTGGGCGGCCATCAGACCCGCCGACTGCGTGCCGGCCAGACCGAGGGCGTCCTCCAATTGCGCCGGCGGCAGCCCGCGTAACTTTCCGGACGCCATCGCCGCGGCATGCGTGCCGAAAACCGAGCCCGAGTGCCAGCCGCGGTCGAGCATCTGGGTGCCGTGCAGCGTGTAGCCGACGCGCGGACCCACCTCGAAGCCGGCGACCGCGGCCAGCAACAGGTCGGCGCCCGTCGAGGGGTGCGGCCGCGTGGACGCCGTCGACAGCAGGGCGGGAATCAACAACGAGCAGCTGTGCAGCGGGGCAAGCGGGTGAAAGTCGTCGAGCTCGAAGCCCTGGATGAAGGTGCCGTTGAGTATCGCCGCGGCAGGCGCCCCCGTGGTGCGTCCGGTGCCGATGACGACGGTGTCGCCGGCGCCTTCCAGCGTGAGGACGGCGTCGGTCGCGGTGCGTGACCACGGTAGTTGCGCCCCTACCAGCGCGCAGCCGATGCCATCGAGGAGCAGGTGTTTCGCACGGTCGAGGACGGGACGCGGGACGTCGTCGAGCGTGAGGCCGGCGACCCAGGTGGCGAGCCGCCCCGTCGGCCCGTCCGGGTCGGTGGCGGCCGGCGTGTTCATCGAATCTCCCTGGCCAATGAGTAGTTGTTATATACATATAACAACTGATCGGGCTACGCAAGGGAGGCCGTGTGGAAGCATTGACCACCATGCAGCAAGGCGAGGGTGGGCCGGTCTCGGCGGCGGCCGGGGTGCCGCTGCACCGGCAGCTGTTCTTGGTGCTGCACGACGAGATCGACCGTGGCGTCATCGCCGCGGGCGACGCATTGCCCACCGAGCAGACCCTGTGCGATCAGTTCGGCGTATCGCGCATCACCGTGCGCCGGGCGCTGGCGGACCTGGCCGAGCAGGGGTACATCGAGCGCAGGCACGGCGTCGGGTCGTTCGTACGGCCGCACGGACGAGCGGACGTCTCGGGTGTTTTGGCGGCCGGGCGTTCCTTCATGCAGGGGTTGCGACAGACGCAATTCGAAACCAAGGTCGACGTCGTCGAGCTGGGAAAACGCCGTCCACCGAGGGCCATCGGGGAGGCGTTGGAAAGTTCCGGCGAGCTGCTGCAGATCGTGCGGGTGCGGCGCCAACGCCGCACTGATGAGCCGTTGATGGTGACCGAAGCCTGGCTGCCGCCGGAATGGGCCGACGTACTGACCGAACGGGAGTTGCGGCGCAGGCCGCTTTACGAGCTGCTATCCGACGAGGGCGTCGTCGTGGACCGTGTGCTGCACGAGATCACGGCCGAGATCGCCGGACCGCGCCACGCGCACCTGCTCGGCACGGCCATCGGCGCCGCGCTGCTGCGCGTCAACCGCTTGGCGTTCGTGGCCGAGGCGCCGCATCACTACGTTTCGACCGTGCTGTCGCCGAGCCGTAGCCGCGTCCTGCTCAGCCAGACGGCCGAGGAGATGGAGACCGGCGACGGCCTGAGGATCGCCCACGACGTGGGCGGACGCATCGGCTAGCGGGCGTCGCGCAGCGCCGCGTCGATCGCTTCGGCGTCCGGTGCGCACTTACCTGCGCCCGGCAGCAGCGTCGCCAGCGCGCCCGCGGCACAGGCGCGCTGCAACGCGCGCAGCCGCTGGGCGGGCGATCCGGGATGGGGCGGCCAGCTGCCGGCCAGCACCCCCGCGAACACGTCGCCGGCCCCGGTGGTGTCCACCGCGGCTACCGCGGGGGCGGGCACCAGAAAGTCGCCGTCGACGCCCACGTACCGGACGCCGCGCGCACCCAGTGTGGTCACCAAGTGTGTTGGGCGCCAAGGCCATTCGTCGGACTCGGCTTCGTTGGCAATCACCACGTCGGCCGCGGCCGCCAGGTCGGCCAGCGAGCCCTGGTCTCCGCCGGCCGGCGAGGCGTTGACGATGACGACCGCCCCGACCGAACGGGCCTGCTGCGCCGCAACCACCGCGGCCTGCACCGGAATTTCCAACTGCGTCAATAACACGTCACAGCCTGCGATGACGCTTCGCGCGGCGGCGGCATCCAGCGCCAGCCGGCCGTTGGCGCCCGGCGCGACCACGATGGTGTTCTCGGCGTGGGCGTCGACGACCACGATCGCCGTGCCGCTCGGTCCGGGCGTTTCGGCGGTGGCGTCCAGGCTCACGCCGTTGCCCAGCAGGTGGGCGCGCAATTCCGCGGCGGCCGGGTCATCGCCGATCGCGCCGACGAATTGCACGCGTGCGCCCGCGCGCGCCGCCGCCACCGCCTGGTTACCGCCCTTACCGCCCGGCGCGTAGGTCAGCGACGACGCCAGCACCGTCTCGCCGGGAGAGGGGAGGGCATCGACGCGGAGCGACAGGTCCATGTTCACGCTGCCGACCACACAGACTCGGGCCATTACGTTGACGTTAGTCGGTAACCAGGGCCAAATCGTGTGCCGTGACCTGGGTTTGGCACTCGCGTCAGCATGCGCATTCCTCGCCACGCCACGCCGTGAGACCCTCCCGGACCGCAAAGCCGGCGATGACGAGTCCGACCGCCGAGTCCAGCCACCAGCCGCTCGGCCACACGGCGATGACGGCCAGTGTGAGTAGCACCGCCGCGGATTGCGCGGCGCACAAATAGTTTTGTGTGCCCTCCCCGGCCGTGGCGCGCGAGTCCAGGCGTCTGCCGAGCCTCTGCTTGGCCCAGCCGAGAAGCGGCATCAAAACCAGCGCCGCGGCGGTCAGGGCCATGCCGATCCATGTCGTCTCGGGGCGGGCCCCCGCGAGCAAGCTACGGACCGATTCAAAGGCGATGTAGGGCGCGATGAGCCAGAACGAGATGGCCACCCCGCGTTGCGCCCGGCGCTCCGAGGTCTCCGAGAGCGTGCGTGAACCCGTGAACCGCCACACGACCATCACGCTCGCCAGGCCCTCGACCGCGCTACCCAGCGCCCATCCGATCAGGGAGACGGATCCGGCGGCAAACCCTTGCCACAGGCCGAGCGCGCCCTCCGCGCACATCCACGCCAGGCTCGCCCACGCGAGCCATCGCGCCAAGCGCGCAGCCCGTACCCATCGCGCGTCGCGCTCCGAGCGTTGGATGGTTGTCACGTCGGTCGCCCCGCAACCGCAACCCTCCGCGTACCCATCGCTCATGACGCCAAGAATAAGTTGACTCCATTAGCTGAATAAAGGCGCGGGCAGCGTCAGCCTCGAACGCTTTGGCGCAATCGCCCATATCTTGAGACACGCGCGCTAATGTGCTGCGTGAGCGATGCTGCGTGTCCGAGGAAGGGCGAAGTCGAGTGACATCGAGCGAGCTGCAAAACGCTGAGCCGGCTTCCAAGACCGCACCCGAACACGCTTCGGACCAGGCTGCGGCCGCCATTGAGGAAGGCGAGCCTCGCAAGACCCGTAAGTTTCGCCGCCGTCGGCTTTTCCGGATCGGCCTGCAATCCAAGCTCTTGCTGACGCTGCTCCTCTGCAGCATCCTCTCTATCGGGGTGATCGGCTTCATCGGGGCGTCGTCGGGCCGCAACGCCCTGCGCCAAGTCGAATCCGAGCGACTCACCGAACTGCGCGAGTCCCAGGCGCGGCAGGTGCAGTCGCTCTTCAGGGAGGTGACCAACTCCCTGATCGTCTACAGCGGCGGCTTCAGCATCGTCGAAGCGACGACGGCGTTCACCGATGGATTCGCCCAATTGTCCAATGCGACGATCAACCCGGCGCAGCAGCAGGCGATCTTCAACTACTACGACGACAACATGATCAAGCCGATCAAACGGATCACCGGTGAAGATCTCGATCGCAACGCGATCCTGCCGAGTTCCAACGCGCAGAAGTACCTTCAGGCCTACTACACCGCGCCTTACCATTCGATCTCCGAGGCGAGGAAGGTTGACGACGCCGGCGACGGCAGCGCGTGGTCGGCGGCCAACGCTCGCTACGGCTTCTACATGCGCGAGATCGTCACCCGCTTCGAGTACCCCGATGCGCTGTTGCTGGACATGCAGGGCAACGTCGTCTATTCGGTGAACAAGGGCCCGGACTTGGGCACCAACATTCTGACCGGGCCTTACCGGGAATCCAAGTTGCGCGATGCCTACCAAAAGGCTTTGCGCTCAAACGATCTCAGCTTCGTCTGGATCACCGACTTCCAGCCGTACCAGCCGGAGCTCGACACCCCCACGGCCTGGGCGGTGTCGCTGGTGGGAATGAACGGAAAATTCAACGGCGTCATGGCCCTGCCACTGCCGATCTCGAAGATCAACAGGATCATGACCGCCGACAAACACTGGGATGCCGCGGGAATGGGCCCGTCGACCGAGACTTACCTCGCCGGAGCCGACAACCTGATGCGTTCCGACTCAAGGCTTTTCCTGGAGGATCCGGCTGAATACCGGCGCGAGGCGGTGGCATCGGGCACCCCGCCCGACGTTGTCGACGAAGCGATCCGGCTGGGTGGCACGACCCTCGTCCAGCCGGTGCCCACCGCGGGTCTTCGCGCTGCCCAACGTGGGCAGACCGGAGTAATCAGCGCCACCGACTATCTGGGCAACCGGGAGCTGGAGGCCTACGCGCCGCTGATCGTGCCGAACTCCGATCTGCACTGGTCGATCCTGGCGACACGGGACAACTCCGACGCTTTCGCGCGCCTGGGCAGGTTCAGCAGGACGGTGGTGCTGGCGGTGGCGATCATGATCTTCGCCATCTGCGTCGCGTCGATGGTGCTGGCCCAGCTGATGTTGCGGCCGATCCGTCGGCTGCAGGCCGGCACGCAGAAGATCAGCTCCGGCAACTACGAGGTCAACATCCCGGTCACCACCCGCGACGAGATCGGCGACCTGACCGCGGCTTTCAACGAAATGAGTCGCAGCCTGGCAATCAAGGAGGAACTTCTCAACGAGCAGCGCCGGGAGAACGACCGCCTGTTGCTGGCGCTGATGCCCGAGTCCGTTGTTCAGCGATATCGCGAGGGGCAGGAGACCATCGCGCTGGAACACCAGGGCGTGGCCGTCATCTTCGCCGAAATCGTCGGGCTCGACGAAGTTTCCGTGGATGTATCCGGCGACGAGCTCGTCGGGATGGTCGACGAACTGTTCCGGCAGTTCGATTCGGCGGCCGAATCTCTGGGCGTCGAGCGGATTCGCACCTTCCACAACGGCTATCTCGCCAGCTGCGGTGTGGTCACGCGGCGCCTGGACAGCATCCACCGCAGCGTCGACTTTGCCATCGAAATGCGCCAAATCATCGATAGGTTCAACGGCCAGACCGGCCACCAGCTGCGCCTTCGAGTGGGCATCAGCACCGGTGACGTCATCAGCGGACTGGTGGGTCGCTCGGGGCTCGTCTACGACATGTGGGGCGCCGCGGTCAGCCTTGCCTACCGGATGCAAAGCGGCGCAAACCAATCGGGCATCTACGTCACCTCCCAGGTGTACGAGGCGATGCGGGACGTGCGGCAGTTCACGCCGGCCGGCACCATTTCGGTCAGCGGAACCGACCAGGAGATCTACCGGTTGTCGGAGCGATCATGAACCTGTTCGACTCATCGTGGTTCTACTGGGCCATCGGCGTAGCGGTCGGATTCCCGATTGCCTTGATCCTGCTTACCGAGCTGCACCGCACGCTGGTCCGCCGAGACAGCCAGCTGGCCCGGCAGGTCAGCCTGCTGCGCAACTACCTGCTGCCGCTGGGCGCGTTGTTGCTGCTGCTCGTCGAGGCTTCGCAGGTGCCCGCCAAAGACGGCTCGGTGCGGATCCTCACCACGCTCTTCGGCCTGCTGGTGCTCGTGCTGGTCTTGTCCGCGCTGAACGCCACCGTGTTCGAGGGCGCGCCCGACAAGAGCTGGCGCAAACGGCTGCCCGCCATATTCATCGATGTCGCCCGCTTCGGAGTCATCGGCGTCGGCCTGGCGGTCATGCTGTCAATGATCTGGGGCGTCCGGATCGGTGGCCTGTTCACCGCGCTCGGCGTCACCTCGGTTGTCATCGGCCTGATGCTGCAGAACTCCGTCGGCCAGGTGGTGTCCGGGTTGTTCGTGCTGTTCGAGCAGCCATTCCGGATCGATGAGTGGCTGGACACCGGGACCGCGCGAGGGCGTGTCGTCGAAGTGAACTGGCGGTCCGTGCACATCGACACGGGCAGCGGCATCCGCATCATGCCCAACTCGATGCTCGCCAGCACCTCGTTCACCAACCTCAGTCGCCCGTCGCGCGCGTACGACTGCGCGATCACAACCAAGTTCGCGCCCGGCGATTCCCCGGACAAGGTGTGCGAGATGCTCACGCGGGTCGCTGCGGCGTTGCCGGCCCGCAGACCCGGAATCTTGCCCACCGCAGTCTCCTTGGGCGGCGCCCAGTACCGCACGACCATCCGGTTGGCGTCCCCCGCCGACGCCGAAGCCACCGAAGCGACCTTCCTGCGCTGGGTTTGGTATGCGGCGCGGCGGGCGCGCCTGCATCTCGACGGTGCCGACGACAACTACTCCACCAAACAACGCGTGGAAAAAGCCTTACGCACGGTCGTCGCGCCGGCGTTGCGGCTGAGCCATACCGATCAGCAATCGCTCGTCCCGTACGCGAAGCTCGTCCGCTACGGCGCCGACGAAATCCTCGAATCCGCAGGCCAGGTCTCGCCCGGCATGACCTTCCTGGTGGCCGGCCGGGTGCGCTTGACGGCGACGACCGACGACGGCTCGGTGGTGCCGGTCACCACCCTGGACGAGGGATCGTTCCTGGGCCTGACCGCGCTGACCCGCCAGCCCAACCTCGCCGGCGCGTACGCGCTGGACGAGGTGACGGCGCTGCAGATCGATCGCGAGCACCTCGAGCATCTGGTGATGCGTAAGCCGTTGCTGCTCCAAGACTTAGGACGACTCATCGAGGAGCGACAAGCCAAGGTGCGACAGGTGACGCACCGTGAACGGATCAGCCTGACCCGCATCGGGGCGCCGGCGGCGGCAAAAACGCTCCGCTGACCCGCCGGAGACCGCGACTTGATAGTCGGCGCGTTACGCGCGGGACGGAAGCCGTAATACCCGGGCCGCCTCACCTGGCCGGTTAAGGCCCGATACCCTGGTTCAATGAGTCTGCAAGCACCATTCCTCAGCGGTGGGGCTCAACAGCGGGAGTCTGACTTGCGCCGGGAGGTGCACAATGCCGCTCGCCGCGCCCGCGTCGCCTCCCGCGTCCTGGCGTTGCTCCCGACGGTCGCCAAGGACCAGGCGCTGCGGTCGGCCGCCGACGCGGTAGCGTCCCACACCGACTTGATCCTGTCGGCCAATGCCGAAGACCTCCGCGCCGCCGAGGCTGCCGGCACCCCGACCGCCATGCTCGACCGGCTGGCGCTGGACCCCAAACGGGTCGAGGGAATCGCCGCCGGCCTGCGTCAGGTCGCCGGGTTGCCCGACCCGGTCGGCGAGGTGCTGCGCGGCTACACGCTGCCGAACGGATTGCATCTGCGCCAGCAGCGCGTGCCGCTCGGCGTCGTCGGCATGATCTACGAAGGCCGGCCCAACGTCACCGTCGACGCCTTCGGTCTGGCGCTCAAGTCGGGCAACGCCGTGTTGCTGCGCGGAAGTTCCTCCGCCGCGCGGTCCAACCAGGCGCTGGTGCAGGTGCTGCGCGCTTCGCTGGTCAGCGAGGACCTCCCCGCCGATGCGGTGCAACTGCTTTCGGCCGCCGATCGCGCCACGGTTACGCACCTGATCCAGGCCCGCGGCCTGGTCGACGTGGTGATTCCGCGCGGGGGAGCCAGTCTGATCAACGCGGTGGTTCGCGACGCGCAGGTGCCCACCATCGAAACCGGCGTGGGCAACTGCCACGTCTACGTCCACGAAGGCGCCGACCTGGACGTCGCGGAACGGATCCTGCTGAACTCCAAGACCCGTCGGCCCAGCGTCTGCAACGCCGCCGAGACGCTGTTGGTCGATGCCACCATCGCCAAGAAGGCGCTGCCCCGGTTGGTGGCCGCCCTGGAGGACGCTGGCGTGACCGTGCACGGCGGATCCTCGGCGGATGCGGGGGAGGACGACCTGCGCCGCGAGTACCTGTCGATGGACATCGCGGTCGCGGTGGTGGACGGCATCGATGCCGCGATCGCCCACATCAACGAGTACGGCACCGGGCATACCGAGGCCATCGTCACCAGCAATATGGCTGCGGCGCAACGGTTTAGCGACGGCGTCGACGCCGCCGCAGTGATGATCAACGCGTCGACGGCGTTCACCGACGGTGAGCAGTTCGGTTTCGGCGCCGAAATCGGCATCTCCACCCAGAAATTGCATGCGCGGGGCCCCATGGGGCTGCCGGAACTGACCTCGACCAAGTGGATCGCGTGGGGCGACGGGCAGATCCGTCCAGCCTGACCGCGACGAAAAGTGCTTTAGGAGAACCGACATAGTGAGCGTGCCCGCCCGGCCCAAGCCGCTGTTCGCCGACATCGACGACGTCTCGCGACGGTTGGCCGAGACCGGTTACCTGCCCGACACCGCCACCGCGACCGCGGTGTTCCTGGCCGACCGGCTGGGCAAGCCGCTGCTGGTGGAGGGCCCCGCCGGGGTGGGCAAGACCGAGCTGGCCCGCGCCGTCGCCCAGGCGACCGGTTCCGGACTCGTCCGGTTGCAGTGCTACGAGGGCGTGGACGAGGCGCGCGCGCTCTACGAATGGAACCACGCCAAGCAGATCCTGCGCATCCAGGCGGGCTCCGGTGACTGGGACCAGACGAAGGACGACGTGTTCAGCGAGGAGTTCCTGCTGCAGCGCCCGCTGCTGACCGCCATCCGGCGCACCGAGCCCACGGTTCTGTTGATCGACGAAACCGACAAGGCCGACATCGAAATCGAGGGCCTGCTGCTCGAGGTGTTGTCCGACTTCGCCGTGACCGTCCCGGAACTGGGCACGATCACCGCGGAGCGGACGCCGTTCGTGGTGTTGACCTCCAACGCCACCCGCGAACTGTCGGAGGCCCTCAAGCGTCGGTGCCTGTTCCTGCACATCGACTTTCCCAGTCCCGAATTGGAGCGCCGCATCCTGTTGTCGCGGGTGCCGGAGCTGCCGCAGCATCTCGCCGATGAGTTGGTGCGCATCATCGGCGTGCTGCGCGGCATGCAACTCAAGAAGCTTCCGTCAGTCGCCGAGACGATTGACTGGGGACGCACGCTGCTCGCGCTGGGCCTGGACACCATCGACGACTCCGTCGTCGCCGCCACCCTGGGCGTGGTCCTCAAGCATCAGTCCGACCAGCAGCGCGCAACCGGCGAGCTCCGGTTGAACTAGGGACGCACCGATGGCCCCCCGCCGCATCCGCCCCACCCGGCCGCTCGCCCCGCACGGGCTGCCCGGGCACCTGGTGGGTTTCGTGGAAGCACTTCGCGGAGTTGGCATTTCGGTTGGCCCATCCGAGACGGTGGACGCCGGCCGGGTGATGGCCACGCTGGGTTTGGGCGACCGTGAGGTGTTACGCGAGGGCATCGCCTGCGCCGTGCTGCGGCGTCCCGAACACCGCGAGACCTACGACGCCATGTTCGACCTGTGGTTCCCCGCGGCGCTGGGCACACGCGCGGTGGTGACCGACGAGGAGGCCGACGCGACGTCGGGCGACTCCTTGCCGCCCGACGACGTCGAGGCGATGCGCCAGATGCTGCTGGATCTGCTCACCGAGAACCCCGACCTTGCCGGCATGGACGAGCGGCTGGTCGCGATGATCGCGCGCATCGTGGAGGCCTACGGCAAATACAGTTCCAGCCGCGGCCCGTCGTTCTCGTCGTACCAGGCGCTCAAGGCGATGGCCCTGGACGAATTGGAGGGCAAGCTGCTGGCAGGGCTACTCGCCCCGTACGGCGACGAACCCACGCCCACCCAGGAACAGATCGCCAAAGCCATGGCGGCGCAGCGGATCACGCAACTGCGCAAGATGGTCGACGCCGAGACCAAGCGACGGACCGCCGAGCAGCTGGGCCGTGACCACGTCCAGATGTACGGCATCCCACAGCTTTCCGAGAACGTCGAGTTTCTGCGCGCCTCCGGCGAACAGCTGCGCCAGATGCAACGGGTGGTGGCGCCGCTGGCCCGGACCCTGGCCACCCGGCTCGCGGCCCGGCGGCGGCGCAGCCGCGCCGGCGTGATCGACCTGCGCAAGACGCTGCGCAAGTCGATGTCCACCGGCGGCGTGCCGATCGACGTGGTGCTGGCCAAACCCCGTCCGGCGCGACCGGAGCTGGTGGTGCTGTGTGACGTGTCCGGTTCCGTCGCCGGGTTCAGCCACTTCACCCTGCTGCTGGTACACGCGCTGCGCCAACAGTTCTCGCGGGTCAGGGTGTTCGCGTTCATCGACACCACCGACGAGGTGACCCACATGTTCGGGCCCGAAGCCGACCTGGCCGTGGCGATCCAGCGGATCACGCGGGAGGCCGGCGTGTACAGCCGCGACGGACATTCCGACTACGGCAACGCCTTCGCGTCGTTCGTGCAGGCGTTCCCCAACGTCCTTTCCCCGCGCAGCTCGCTGCTGGTGCTCGGTGACGGCCGCACCAACTACCGCAATCCGGAGACCGAGCTGCTGGCCCACATGGTGACCGCCAGCCGGCACGCGCACTGGCTGAATCCCGAGCCCAAGCACCTGTGGGGCAGCGGCGACTCGGCGGTGCCGCGCTACCAAGAAGTCATCACGATGCATGAATGCCGGTCGGCCAAGCAGCTCGCCGCCGTGATCGACCAGCTGCTGCCGGTCTGAGGACGTTCTTCGTCCCTGCGTCACGCTCGGGCGCCGGTGTGACGCTCGCCGGAGGTCCCGGGATGCGGGCCGGCCCGCGGACTGAGGAATCAGGCCGGATCGCCGCCTCAAGTAAGCTGGCAAATCGTGCAAAAGCAGCTGCGCAGGCTGGGAGTGATGGGCGGGACGTTTGATCCCATCCATTACGGACACCTGGTTGCCGCGAGTGAGGTCGCCGACCTGTTCGACCTCGACGAAGTGGTGTTCGTGCCCAGCGGTCAGCCCTGGCAGAAGGACCGCCACGTCTCCGCTGCCGAGGACCGATACCTGATGACGGTGATCGCCACCGCGTCCAACCCGCGCTTCTCGGTGAGCCGGGTCGACGTCGACCGTGCCGGGCCCACCTACACCAAGGACACGCTGCGGGACCTGCACGCCCTCAACCCCGATTCGCAGCTGTACTTCATCACCGGGGCCGACGCGCTCGCTTCGATCCTGTCCTGGCAGGGCTGGGAGGAGCTCTTCGAGCTGGCGCGGTTCGTCGGCGTCAGCCGGCCCGGCTACGAGCTGCGCCGCGAACACATCACCGGCGTGCTGGGCGAGCTGGCGGAGGACGTGCTGACGCTCGTTGAGATCCCGGCGCTGGCGATCTCGTCGACCGACTGCCGTTTGCGCGCCGAACAACATCGGCCCCTGTGGTACCTGATGCCCGACGGCGTCGTGCAGTACGTCTCCAAGCGCCGGCTCTATCGCGGCGAACAATCGAAGGACACCGTGAGCCGATCGACCCTGCCCGCCGGGAAGAACACATGACCGCCACGCAGGAGGCGATCGACATGGCGACCGTGGCCGCCGGCGCGGCCGCCTCGAAACTGGCCGACGATGTCGTCGTGATCGACGTGTCCGGCCAACTGGTGATCACCGACTGCTTCGTCATCGCCTCGGCGTCCAACGAGCGGCAGGTCAATGCCATCGTCGACGAGGTCGAGGAGAAGATGCGCAGGGCGGGCTACAAGCCGGCGCGCCGGGAGGGCACCCGGGAGGGCCGCTGGACGCTGCTGGACTACCGCGACATCGTCGTGCACATCCAGCACCAGGACGACCGCGACTTCTATGCCCTGGACCGGTTGTGGGGTGACTGCCCGGTCGTGCCGGTGGATCTGGCCGCGGTTCCCGACGACTCGGCGGGCACGCAATGACGATTCGCCGCCTGATCATGTTGCGGCACGGGCAAACTGAGTTCAACGCAGGCAGCCGCATGCAGGGGCAACTGGATTCCCAACTCAGTGAGCTCGGTCGGGCGCAAGCGATCGCCGCCGCCGAGGTGCTCGGCAAGCTACAGCCATTGCTTATCGTGTCGTCGGATCTGCATCGCGCGTACGACACGGCGATCCGGCTCGGGGAGCGGACCGGCCTGCCGATCCGGGTGGATCCGCGGTTGAGGGAAACCCACCTCGGCGACTGGCAGGGATTGACGCACACCGAGGTCGACATGCAGGCCCCTGGTGCCCGGCTGGCCTGGCGCGAAGACGCCACCTGGGCGCCCCATGGTGGCGAAAGCCGGGTCGACGTCGCCGCCCGCAGCGTGCCGTTGGTTACCGAACTGGTCTGCGGTGAGCCGGAATGGGGTGGACCCCAGCACGCCGATCGGCCGGTGGTGCTGGTGGCCCACGGCGGGCTGATCGCCGCGCTGTCTGCCGCGCTGCTGAGGCTTCCGGTCGCCAACTGGCCGACGCTGGGCGGCATGGGCAATGCCAGCTGGGTGCAGCTTTCCGGCCATTCGGACGACTCGGGGGCGGCTTTCGAGAGCATCCGCTGGCGCCTCGATGTGTGGAACGCTTCGGCGCAGGTGTCCAACGATGTCCTCTGATGCACGGCCCACCCTGCTGATCTTCGCCGACTCGCTGGCCTACTACGGGCCGACCGGCGGCCTGCCCGCCGACGATCCGCGCATCTGGCCCAATATCGTTGCCGCGCAATTGGGTTGGGATGTGGAACTCATTGGTCGCATCGGCTGGACCTGCCGCGACATCTGGTGGGCGGCGACCCAAGACCCGCGTGCCTGGGCAGCGCTGCCCAGGGCCGGCGCCGTCATTTTCGCGACCGGCGGCATGGATTCGCTGCCGTCGGTGCTGCCGACCGCGCTGCGCGAACTGATCCGCTACGTCCGCCCGCCGCGAGTGCGGCGCTGGGTACGTGACGGATACGGCTGGCTGCAGCCCAGGCTCTCGCCGGTGGCCCGGTCCGCGCTGCCTGCGCGCCTGAGCGCCGACTATCTCGAACAGACTCGCAGCGCAATCGATTTCAACCGCCCGGGCATCCCGGTCGTGGCCTCGCTGCCGTCGGTGCACATCGCCGACACCTACGGCAGGGCCCACCATGGCCGCCCGGCGACCGCCGCGGCGATCACCGAGTGGGCGCAAACCCATGACGTTCCCCTAGTCGACCTCAAAGCGGCTGTCGCCGAGCACATCATGAGTGGACGAGGAAATCCCGACGGCATTCACTGGAATTTCGAAGCGCACCAGGCGGTTGCCGAGCTGATGCTGAAGGCGCTCGCCGAAGCCGGCGTAGTGACAGAGAAGCCACGCCCGTGACCGTCATGGTGGTGACCGACGCGTCGGCGCGCTTGCCGGCCGATTTGCTGGAGCAGTGGGCGATGCGGGTTGTGCCGCTGCACATTCTGCTCGACGGCGTCGATTTGCGCGACGGTGTGGACCAGATCCCCGAAGACATCTACAAGCGTCACGCGACCACCGCGGCGGCCACGCCGGCCGAACTGGCCGACGCCTACCAGCAGGCGCTGGCCGACAGCGGCGGGGACGGCGTGGTGGCGGTGCACATTTCGTCCGCACTGTCGGGCACCTGCGGCGCGGCGGAGCGGACCGCGGCCGACCTGGACGCCCACGTACGGGTCGTCGACTCGAAGTCGACCGCCATGGGCACGGGCTTCATCGCGTTGGCCGCCGCGCGGGCCGCTGCCGCCGGCGGTGACCTCGACGCCGTCGCCGCCGCGGCGACCGCGGCCGTACGACAAAGCCACGCGTTCATGGTGGTGCACCGGCTGGACAACCTGCGCCGCAGTGGGCGGATCGGCGGCGCCAAGGCATGGCTGGGCACCGCGCTGGCACTCAAGCCGCTGCTGCGCATCGACGACGGCAAACTCGTTCTGGCCCAACGGGTACGCACCGTCACCCACGCGACGGAGGCGATGATCGACCGGGTCTGCGGGGTCGTCGGCGACAGTCCGGCCGCGCTGGCGGTGCATCACGTCGCCAACCCGGACGGCGCCAAGGAAGTGGCGGCCGAGCTGGCGCGCAGACTACCGGCCTGCGAGCCGGCGATCATCACCCCGCTGGGGCCGGTGCTGGCGTTGCACGTCGGTGCCGGAGCCGTCGCGGTCGTCGTGCAGCTGCCGACTTAAGCGGGCACCGGGCGCCGGGCGTTGTCGCCGCGAGGGTGTACCACCTGCGGCCACCAGAACCACCGTCCCAGCAGCGTCGCGATGGACGGCATCAGCAACGTGCGCACCACCAGCGTGTCGAGCAGCAGACCGATGCACACCGTCGAACCGAACTGACCCAGCACCCGCAAGTCGCTGCCCAACATGGCCGCCATGGTGAACGCGAACACCAGACCCGCCGCCGTCACGACGCCGCCGGTACCCGCCATCGACCGGATGATTCCCGTCTTGAGGCCGGCATGGATCTCTTCTTTGAACCGGGAGACCAGCAACAGGTTGTAGTCGGACCCGACGGCCAGCAGGATGATGACCGACAGCGCCATCACGATCCAGTGGATCCTGATGCCGAACAGGTCCTGCCAAATCAGCACCGAGAGGCCGAACGACGCCGCGATCGAGCTGGCCGCGGTGCCCACGATCACCAGCGCGGCCACCACGCTGCGGGTAAGTATCAGCATGATCATGAAGATCAACGTCAGGGCGGACACCACGGCGATCATCAAGTCGTATTTCTCGCCGTCGGCCATGTCCTTGAACGTCGCGGCGGTTCCGCCCAGGTAGACCCGGGCGTCGGACAGCGACGATTGCTTGAGACCCTCCTGCGCGGCGGTGCGTTCGGCGTCGACTTGCGCGATGCCCTCCGGCGACATCGGATCGCCTTGATGCGTGATGAAGAACCGCGCCGACTTTCCATCCGGCGACAAGAACATCCGAAGGCCGGTCTGGAAATCCGGGTTGTCGAAGGCCTCGGGCGGCAGGTAGAAGAAGTCGTCGTTCTTCGATGCGTCGAAGCTTTGACCCATCACGATCGCGGTGTTGCTCATCGCCTCCATCTGGTCGATCATCGCCTTGAACGTCTGATACAGGGTGAGCGTGATGCCCCTGGTGGTCTTCAGCGTGGTGATCAGCGTGGGAAAGAGCGCGGTCAGGTCGCGTGAGGCTTTGGCGGTGTGGGCGATATCGGTCGTCAGGTAATGGAACTGCTCGGCGAGCTGGTCGAACCCGTCGAACGTGTCGAACAGGGACCGCAACCCGATGCACACGGGAATGTCGTAGCAGTGCCGCTCCCAGTAGAAGTAGGAGCGTACCGGCCGGAAGGTGTCGTCGAAATCCGCGATGTGATCACGCAGGGAATCGGTGATCTGCGACGTCACCGCCGTGGTCTTCGCGCTGTCGTCCGCGGCGTTGGCCAGGTCCTGTGACACCTCGTATTGGCGTTGCGTGGTGTCGATCTGGGTCTGCAGATCGTCGGCCATCCGGAGGATGTCGGCGATGCGCTCCTTGAGGAAGCTCATGTTCTGCATCGTCGTCTGACTCTGGACGCTGTTCTGAAACGGTATCGAGCTGTGCTGGATCGGAATGCCCAGCGGCCGGGTGATGTCCTGGACCATGGCGATGCCCAGCGTGCGCATCTCGTTTTTCGCCACCCGGTCCAGCACCAGCATGTCGGCCGGGTTTCGCATGTCGTGGTCGGATTCGACCATCAACAGGTCGGGGTTCATCCGTGCCTCGGAGAAATGCCGGTTCGCGGCCTCTTGTCCTTGGTTGGACGGGGCCGACAACGGCAGGTAATGGCGGTCGTTGTAGCTCGTGTGGAAGCTCGGCAGGGCGATCATGCCGACCAGCACGACCGCGGCGCTCACGGCCAAAACCGCTGCCGGCCAACGTACTACGGCGGTACCCACCCGGCGCCACAGCCGGCCACGCTTGGCCTGCCGCTCGAACAGGTGGAAGCGGCTGCCGACGAAGACCACCGCGGGCCCCAGCGTGACGCCGGCCAGCACCACGACAATCATGCCGATCGCCACGGGCGCCCCCATGGTGTTGAACCACGGTAGCCGCGAGAAACTGAGGCAATAGGTCGCGCCCGCGATCGTCAGGCCCGACCCCAACACGACCGGGGCGACGCCCTTGAATGTGGTGTAGTACGCGGTTTCTCGGTCCTCGCCCGCGGCCAGCGCCTCCTGATAGCGGCCGATCAGGAAGATGCCGTAGTCCGTCCCCGCGGCGATCGCCAACATGGTGAGGATGTTGGCGGCGAAGGTGGTGAGCCCGAATGCGTTGTGGTACGCGAGAACCGCGACCACCCCCCGCGAACACGCCAGGGCGACAAAGGTCATGAACAGCTGGACCAGCGTGGTGACGATCGACCGGTAGACCAGCAGCAACATGATCGCGATGGCGCCCAGGGTGAACAGCGTGATCTTGGCCAGGCTGGCGTTACCGATGATGTGCATATCGTCGGACAGCGCGGCGGGGCCCGTGACGTAGGCCTTCACGCCGGGTGGCGCCTTGTTCTCCTCGATCACCTTGCGCACCGAGTCCACCGATTCGTTGGCCAGCGTCGTGCCCTGGTTACCGGCGAGGTTCACCTGCACGTAGGCGCTCTTGGCGTCGGCGCTCTGCGCGCCCGCGGCCGTCAGCCGGTCGCCCCAGAAGTCCTGAATGTGCTGAATGTGCTTGGGATCCTGGCGGAGTTGCCGAATCAGCTTGTCGTAGTACTGGTGCGCGTCGGGGCCGAGCGGTTGCTGGCCCTCCAGCACGATCATTACCGTGCTGTTGGAATCGAATTCGTGGAAGTTGTGGCCCAGGCGCATCATCGCCTTCATCGACGGCGCATCCAGCGGGGTCATCGGCGCCGAGTGAGCCTCACCAACTTTTTCCAGTGTCGGAACGATGACATTCACCAGGACCGTGACGAACAACCAAACCAAAATGATCGGCACCGCAAAGATCCGGATCGCATGCGGCAGGTACGGGCGGTGGCCCCGCTCGGCCTTGGACAGGCCCTTGACGTTGATGGGGCCGGTGTCGGCCGCGCTCACGTCGCGCTGGGTCTCGTTGCTCGCGTTGCTCATGCGGACTTCACCAGGCAGAAGGTCTGCGCGTTGTGGCCGTCGGAACTCCGCTGTTCGCGCACGACGCCGTCGACGGTGATCTTGCAGCTGATCTCACCGCTGTCGCTCTGCGCCATGATGTTGGCGCTCACCGAGGGCAAGGTGGTCGAGATGGTGGTCGACCACGGCAGCGGCGCCGCGTTGACCTGATGGGTGTTGGCGTTCTCGTCCCAGTAGTTGATGTTGGCGGTGGCCCCGGGCGGCCCCGTGATGTCGTACACCACGACCTTCGGGTTGAACTGCACGATTTCGATCCCCTTGCCGGCGTTCGCGTTGAGATCCTGCGAGCCGAAAATCTTGTGGAGCCGCGACACGATCAACGCCGAAAGGGCCAAGACCACCACCAAAAGCAGCGGTATCCACACCCGTTTCAGGACGCGGGTTACGGTGCCGGTACGTGGACCCGATTCTGGACTAGCCACCACCTGACCGCCTTCCGCATTACCGCCACCCCGGCGCTGCCGCAAAGCTCACCTACGTCGCCGACGACACCGATGTCCCTCGACAATTTGCTCAGCTAAGCACTCTAAACCTTAGTGCACGCAAGCGTTCCTCCGGGTGCCTCCGATGTGGCGAACCGCATATGGTTCGGGCCCTTACCGGGCCACCCGGCCGGTGACCGGCGGCAAATCGGCAAGCGTCACGATCCCGGGCTCGGCCGCGACCACAGCCGGGACCGCATTGGTCACCGGCATCGCCGTGTAGATCATTCCCAACCCCATGAAGCCGGGTTCCGTCCAATCCTTCGGCGGCAGGCAGTGCAGCACGGTCCGCATGTTGGGCAGCCCGTACACCTGGATGACGTGGCCGTGCTCCAGCGGCTTGGGCGGCACCACATGATTGCCCATGGTCCAGTTGAACCCCACGCTGACCACGTTGCGGTCGCCCTGCCAGCCGCGGTGGTATCCATAGACACCGCCGACCGTTCCCGCGGGGATTGTCATGAAGCCCAGATCCGAATCCCCGGTGGCCGCGGTGAAGGTCACGTCGAAGGTCATCCGGTCCAGCTTCGCCCCGATCGCGTCGGCCATCATGGCGGCCGATTCGGCGAAGACCTCGCTTTCGCGCCGCACGCTTTCCGCCAGCCCCGGAGTTTCGGGATCCTGCGAGAAGCCCATCGCCGTCTGCGTTTCCGCTGATTCGTAGGTGGAGCAATCCACCGACTCGGTGATCCGGATTTCGTCGACGCGTTCGCACGCGCCGCTGAGCACCATGCCCACCATGTTCGTCATGCCCGGGTGCGCGCCGCTGCCGAAGATCGTCGAACCGCCTCGTTTGCACGCATCCGCGATGCGTTCGCGGTCCGCGGGCGTCTGCTTGCCGCCGGTAATCCAGGCCGCGCTGGAACACACGTTGACGCCCGCTTCCAGCAAGCGCACCAGCTCATCGATGTTGGGCCACAACGGGTTATAGCAGCACGCGTCGGCGCCCAGGGCGAGGAGCGCGTCGATGTCGTTCGTCGCGCGCACGCCGGTCGGTTCCGGCCACCCGGCCAGTTCGGCGGCATCCACGCCGACCTTGTCCGCCCCGTGCGCGTACACCCCGACCAATTCCATGTCCGGCCTGCCGATGATGGCATGCAGCGAACGCCGCCCGATGTTTCCGGTCGTCCACTGGATGACGCGCAGGGGGCGGTCCGTCGGGGGCTTGCTCATCGCGTCTCCTTTGACGTGGGCGGATTTGGGTCATTATCGCCGCCGTGCGCCCGGGCGTGTCTACACCCTTGAAGGTCAGCGGTTGCCGGGGTTCAGCGCGGCCATGGCGCTGGACATCAGCTGCGAAAAGGGATCGCCGCCCCCGCCGAAGGTGGCCTGACTGGCCGGTGCGATCACGGCCGCGGGGTCGAAGCCCCGCACCGGATCCACTTGAAGCGGAGCGGTGAGCGGGTCGTCGTTGCGCGAGTAGCCCGCGTTCACCATCGGGGTCAACTCCGCGTCGAGTTGGTTCAGCACGTCTTCCGGCACGCCCAGGTAGCCCAGGGGCAGTACCAGCGGGAGGTGCCTTTCGGGGATCAGATACGTCGTTGTCTTCGCGCCCCTGGAGTTGACGGTCGTCCTGATGTTCTGCGGCGGCACCATGCTCGGGTCGGTGAACGCGACGGCGGTATGACCGGTTGCTTCGCCCACCAGCGTGTTGGCCAGCGCTAACAGGTTGTCCGGCCGGTCCGGAAAGTCGGCGATCATGTCGTATGCGGCGACGAAGGCCTTGGTGTCGTATTGGCTTTCCACGGGGGGCGGTATGCGGTAGTCCATTGCGGGAACGACGGCGCCGACCGGAAAGAAGGAGGTCAGGAAGCTCTCGCCGAAGGCGTGATGCCCGACCGGGTTGCCAAATGTGCTGAACACCAATTGGTTTGGTGGGGGAGCGGTCGGATCGTTCGCGAGCCTGGCCTGCTCGGCGTCAACCACGAGCGAACCCTCGGACAGGCCGATGGCGGCTCCGGGCCCACCCCTGCGGATCGCCGCATCCAGGTTTTCGGTCCCGACGGCGACCGACTCGCCGACGCTGGGGCCGTCCACGCCTAGCCCCGGGAAGGCTTCATCCAGCCGGCCAATCCCCGGAAAGAGCCGTTCGAGCACGTGGCCCTGGACCTGCCCGGCCGGGTAGGCCACGATTTCTCGCTTCAGGCTGGGAAACCAGCCGGCACCCAGGCGCCTGCCGTACTCGTCGTAGGGAATGCCCGGAACGTGAGCGCCGCCCAGGGCGTACGCGGTGCCGTCACCGGGCGTACGGTCGCCTGGCGCGTCATCGGCCGCCGCCATCCCGAGGCCGAAATATCCTGTGACGCCGAGGGTTACCACAGCGGTAGCCCCTGCGAGTAGTTTCTGCATCGCCACGTCCCGCCTGCCCGACTTGGTCTCGTAGTGTCGCATATCGCTCGTCGGCCTCGCGGCTGACGGGTATTAGTCCGCGCTTCCGGCCGGTGAGCGGGATCGCGACCGCTGCGCTCCCGGTCGTGACGGCCACCAGCTGGCCCGCCCGACCAGCGTAGCCAACGCGGGAACCGTTATGGTGCGGACCAGAAAGGTGTCGAGCAAGATTCCGATCCCGATCACGAAGCCACCTTGGACGACGGTGCCGATGCTGGAAAACACCAGGCCCCACATCGAGGCGGCGAAGATCAAACCCGCCGCGGTGATCACGCCGCCGGTCGAACTCAACGCGCGAATGACGCCGTAACGCATGCTGTGCGGGGATTCGTCACGCATTCGCGAGACGAAAAGCATATTGTAATCGGCTCCGACGGCGACCAATACCACGAAGGCCAATGGCGGGACGCTCCAATGCAATTGCTGGCCCAGTAGGAATTGAAACGTCAGGACGCCGATACCCACCGCCGACAAGTAAGAAATAACGACGGAAGCGACCAGATACAGCGGCGCGACGACCGCACGCAGCAGCGCGACCAGCGTCATCAGCACGACGATGATGGTGACGACAATGATGAACTTGATGTCGTGTTCATAAAAGTCTCGGGTGTCCCGCAGCGTGACCGGATATCCGGCCATCGATATCGACGCATCCGCCAATGACGTATTCGGTTGGGCTCCGCGGGCGGTATCGCTGATCGCACTGACCTGATCCATCGCCTCGGCGCTGAACGGGTTGAGTTTGGTCTGCACCAAATACCGCACCGAATGCCCGTCGGGCGAAATGAACGCCTTGGCGGCCTTCTTGAACTCTTCCATGTGCAGCAGCTGCGCCGGAACGTTGAACCCCGCCATCGACGGTTCGGCCGCGTCGCGTTTCAGCGTGAGGAGGAACGCCGACGCCTCGCCTAGCCCCGTGCCCATCTGTTTGATCTGGTCGACGAGATGGTCCACCCCGTCAGCCACTTGCCGGCTTCCGCTGGCGAACCGGTCAGCGCCTTGTTGCAGGTGGTTCAGGTCGGCCTGCAGGCCACCGGGCTGGTCCAGACCCATGGCATGCAGCGCCTTGACGAAGTTGGCGAGCGCGCCGCGAAGGTGATCCACCGACGCGTTGAGGGTCTGCCGGTCTTGGAACGCCTGGAGTTGTCCCGCCAGATCATTGATCTGGTCGAGGCTTCCGTCGCCACGCGCATTGACCACGCGCTCGAATTGGGCTCGGGTGGCGCTGCAGGAGGGATCGGCATCGCAAACCTGATTGCCCTCGAGCGCCGCCAGCACCGGAGCCACCCAGGCGAACATGTCCTTGACGGCGGCGAAGTTGACGCCGATGGTATGGCCGAGGGAATTGATGCTGCTGACGAGCTTGGCGGCGGTGACGACCTCCTTGACCAACTTGTCGCCGCCGTATTGGCTCCTCATCGAAGTGAAAGCCTCTGTCAGGCCTTGCATCCCGGCGACCATCTGGTTGACCTGGCCTCGCACATCGCCGAGGTTGTCGGCCAGCGTGTTGGCCCCGGCGAGCAGTCGGTTGAGATCATCGGCGTGATCGCTGATCAGAGCCGAACCGGCACCCAGGCGAGCGCCGATAGCGCCGGCCTGGTAGGTGGCCCTGAACTGCTCCGGCACCGTGCCCGCCGGGCGGGTCACGCCGCTGACCGCGGCGATGTTCGGCAGTTGGCTAACTCGGTCGGCCATCTGCTCCAGATCCGCAAGCGCCCGCGGCGTGCGCAGGTCATGCGGTGACTGGATAAGGATGTATTCGGGAATGGACTGATTGACCGGGAAGTGGCGATCCAGCGCGGCATATCCGATCGAACTCGGTGCCGACGATGGCAGGGCCTTGCGGTCGTCGTAGTTGTAGCGCACCAGGCCCGCACAGCTGGCGAGGATGATCAGCACCAGCACGCTGGCCACCAGATGAACCCTGGGCCGGCGCACGATGCGTATCCCCGAACGTCGCCAGAACCGGGCGGTCAGTTCGCGTGGGGGCTTGACCCAGCCGCGTGGCCCGGCCACCACCAGGATGGCGGGCAGCAAGGTCATCGCCGCGAGGAAGGCGACACCGATCCCGATGGCCGACGAGACACCCACCGTGGAGAACACGCCCATCCGGGCGAAACTTATTCCGAGAAAGGTGATTCCGACCGTGGCCGCGGATGCGGCGATCACTTTTCCGATCGAGCTGAGCGCTCGCCGCACGGCTTCGTCGAAGTCCGCCCCACGCCGCAGATAGTCGTGGTAGCGGCTGATGAGGAAGACCGCGTAGTCGGTTCCCGCGCCGGCGATGATCGCGCTCAAGAAGACGATGGACTGGTTCGAAACGCCCAGGCCGCCGATTTCCGAGATGCCGGCGACGACGGCCTGCGCGATCACCATCGACGCCCCGATGGCGAGGAGCGGCAGCAGCATGGTGAGTGGGTTGCGGTAGACCACCAGCAGGACGACCAGCACCAGGGCGGCGATCGCAAGTTCGATCGGAAGGCGATCCCGCTCGCCCGCAACGGTGAGGTCGCTGACGGTGGCCGCGGGTCCGGTCAGATTCGCGGTCAACGGGGATCCGGCCACATTGTGTTTGACGATGTCCGCAACGCGGAGGTAAGCGGCATAGGACTTTGGCGTGCCCAATTCGCCCGCGAGGCCGACCGGCAGCACCCAGGATTTGCGGTCCTTACTGGTCAACACCGGACGCAGGGGCGGCGTGCTGACGAAATCCTGCAACATCAGCACGTCTCGCCGGTCGTCGTGCAGGGCGGTCACCAGCCTGTGGTAGGTGGCTTCGTCGGCCGGCCCAAGACCTTTTTCATCGGCGAGGACCACCAGCAGCAGGTTTTCGGCGCCCGACTCGTGAAACGCCTCGGTCATCTTCCGGGCGGCCACGCTCGAGGGCGCGCCGCTCGGCAGCATCGCGAGCGGGTGCTTCTGCGCCATCTGGTTCAGGGGCGGGAACGTCAGCGGTAGTGCGACCGCGATCAGGACCCAGAGCCCTATGACGACCCCGGGCCAACGCACCACAAGATCAGCTAGCCGTCGCACATCGACCTCTCTGCGCACCCGGCCGCGTGCGCAGGCCGAGCCCGGAGAAAATCAGTAGCCACCGTACTGCTCCCGGCTAGGCAACGCGCCCCCAATGCCCGCTATCGGCGACCCGCATGCATACGGACTTCATCGCTGCGACATACCGGGCGACTGATTTTCGGGCAACCGCGTTGTCTGGAAACATTATCGCCATGACGGTGCCTTCCTCGTAGCGGAAGGTATAGATCGTTAGCTGATACGAATATCTTCCGTCGGAGTAGATCCCAATGTTGTTGGTGTAGCCCATCTCCGCTGCCGCGAGCACTGCGTTCATCGGAGCGGCATCCCCATGCAAGAAATTTGTCACGGGAAAGTTAGGGCGGGGCCTGCTGAGCCACGGTGCCAATTCCAGCACGCGGTAGTACGGGACTTTCGCCATGTTCAGTCCCGAGTCAAAAGAACTCTGCGCCGCCCAGGCGGCGTCACTAAAGGACGCGGCGGCAATCGGCACGGTGATCGGAACCAGGCCGGTAAACCAACCCTGGGTCATGAAGTTGTCTGAAGTCTTTCGTGTATCTCTGGGGGTGAGTCCGTAATACGTGGTAGCACCCGTGAATTCGTGCTCCACCTGGGCGAGGCAGGCGAACAAGCCGCCGACGAAGCGCGCACCCGCCGCCGAGCACGCCGCTTCGAATCTCGCGGTTTGTTGCGCGTCCATCAGGGTGTCCGTGATCATCTCACTCTTGGTGGGCTCCAACGGATTACCCAGTGGCAAAGGGAACTCCGGCAGGCTTCCATCGTTATTCTCGGCGAAGTCGATCCACGCGCGTACCTGCGGGGAATCCAGGGTCAATTCTGACGTGTACCGGCGCTCTTCGGCGCAGAAATCGTCAAAGCTGCCGGCGGCGGGCAGCGCAAGGGGCCCGGCGCCACCCGTCAACGCCATGTACATCGCGTGCGACTCCACCATCGTGATGCCGATCAGCGCCGCGTCCCCGTGGACGTGGTCGATGCTCGCGTAGAAGGTGAAGTGATTCTCGTTTTGGATAATCCCGAAGCTGAAGCACTCCCATTGCAGCGGATCGGGCGTGGCCACCACATGGTCGTGCAAGTCGTCAACGGCCATTTCGCCGTGGTCGGTGGGCGCGAATTCGATATCGGCGGGATCGTCGATGGTATGCCGAATGATGTCTCCGGCGTCGGTGTGTTCAAACCAGCTGCGGTACGTGTCATGCCGGCGCAAATAAGCGTTGAGCGCGTCATTCATGGCGGAGATGTCGCACCGCCCGGGGACTTCGCAGGTCGCGATGATTTGCCGTGAATAGTCCAGACCCGAGGTCGTTTGCCGGTGATAACCCCGAAGATGCTGGCTCTGCATGTAGCTGACGGGCACCGGGCTGACCGGCGCTAGCCGGGCCCTTTCGCGGGCGGCGGGCGTCGGGTGCCAGGAGATGACAACGCCTGGGCTCGGCCTCCAATCACGGATTGAGCCGATGGTGATTTTCCCGATGCGCAATGTTTTCTCCTCGTTCCGGAGGGCCTGCAGTTCCGGCCGGCCGGTGGCGAGACCAAGATAGCTTCTCTGGCACCCACCGTCCCCGACATGCCGGGCCGGAGGTGCTCAGCGACGGGTGGGGCTACCGACTAGGGTGTTGGGCGGCCCGGCGTGGGACGCAGTCTGGCATCCGGCGACACTACTCGCCGCGGGGGGAACGATTCTCCTGCGTATCGGGTCGGCATGTGGTGCAGTGGTCGGGTCACTCGGTTTGGTCCGGAGCTACGGACCCGTCGCCGGAGGCCGGCCCCGGGGATCTACCTACGCGGGTCGATGCGAGAGGACAGATGCATGGGAACCGCCGAAGCTTCAGCAGAGAAGGCATCGGGTTTCGCAATAGTCGGCTACGCAGCACGTGTTCCGGGTGCTGCCGACGCGTCGGAATTCTGGGACGTGCTGCGGCACGGGCGTGATGCGGTGTCAGAGGTGCCCAGGGACCGCTGGGGTGTCGAGGAATTCTTCGACCCCGATGCCGACGCGCCCGGAAAGATTGTGAGCCGCCGGGCGGGCTTCGTCGACGACGTAGTGGGGTTCGACGCGCCGTTCTTCGGGGTGTCGGCGCGTGAGGTCATGCTAATGGACCCGCAGCATCGGCTGTTGCTGGAGACGGCTTGGCAGGCGGTGGAGCATTCGGGCACGGCCCCAACGGCTTTGGCGAATACCAACACCGGGGTTTTCATCGGTCTATCCACCCATGACTACCTGGCGATGGTCTCGGACGAGCTGAACTACGACGCGATCGACGCTTACATGGCGATCGGGACGGCGGCTGCCGCGGCGGCCGGCCGGATCAGTTACCGGTTGGGGCTGCAGGGCCCGGCCGTCACGGTCGACACCGCGTGCAGTTCGTCGTTGGTGGCGGTCCATCAGGCTTGCCAAGCGCTGCGGCTGGGGGAATGTGACCTCGCACTGGCCGGCGGTGCGAATGTCCTGCTCAGCCCGGCCACCATGATGACCTTTTCGCGGGCGCACATGCTCGCGCCGGATGGCCGCTGCAAGACATTCGACGCGGCCGCGGACGGCTACGTGCGCGGTGAGGGTTGCGGTGTCGTCGTCCTGAAACGGCTCGACGACGCGATCCGCGACGGTGACCGGATTCGGGCCGTGATCCGCGGCAGCGCGGTGAATCAGGACGGCGCGTCGGGCGGATTGACCGTCCCGAACGGTGTGGCCCAGCAGCGCGTCATCGCCGAGGCGTTGAAGCGGTCCGGCGTCTCAGCCTGCGACGTCGGATATCTGGAGGCGCACGGCACCGGGACGTCGCTGGGCGACCCGATCGAAGTCCAGGCCGCGGCCGCGGTACTCGGCGAGGGCCGCGATGCGGCTCGCCCGCTGCTGATCGGATCGGTGAAAACCAATATCGGGCATCTGGAAGCCGCCGCGGGGATCGCCGGGATCATCAAGGTCGTCCTGTCGCTCGAGCACCAGGTCTTGCCGAAGCACCTCAACTTCGAGAATCCATCGCCCTACATTCCGTGGGATCGGCTTGCGGTGCGGGTGGTGGACGAGGCCACCAGCTGGGAGCGCAACGGGCGGCCCCGCGTTGCGGGGGTCAGTTCGTTCGGATTCTCCGGGACCAACGCGCACGTCATCCTCGAGGAAGCGCCCCAGCTCGCTGTGTCCGCGGGACCCGTCGCGACCGAGGACCGAAGGTTCGGCGTGCTGCCGCTGTCGGCGCGCACGCCCGCGGCCTTGGCGCAGCTCGCCGAGCGATACCGCAGTTGGTTGAGCGCGCACCCGGAAACCAGCCTGTCGGAACTGTGCTTCACCGCGGGCGTCGGACGAGCCCACTTCGAGCACCGCGCCGCGTTGGTGGTCAATTCGACGGAGTCCGCCGCCGAACTGCTCGGGGCGCTCGCCGACGACCGTCCCGCGCCGGGCTTGGTGCGGGGAACGTCCGATGACAGGCCGAAGACGGCGTGGTTGTTCCCGGGTCAGGGCAGCCAGTTCGCCGGCATGGCCCGGGAGTTGTTCGAGACCGAGCCGGTGTTCGCCGAAACGATGAACCGATGCGCGCAGGTTGTCGATAGCGTGCTCGAAAAGCCAATGCTGGACGTCATTTTCGACTCCGGTTCGGAAGATCTCCGGCAGACGAACTACGCCCAGCCCGCGTTGTTCGCCGTGGAGATGGGCCTGGCGAGGCTCTGGCAGTCGTGGGGCCTGGAACCCGACGTGGTGCTTGGTCACAGCGTCGGCCAGTATGCCGCCGCATGCGTCGCCGGCGTGTTCAGCCTCGAGGACGGAGCGTTGTTGCTCGCCGAACGCGGCCGCCTCTTCGGCGGTTTGCCGCCGGGCGGTCGGATGGTCGCGGTTTTCGCCGACGCGGAGCGTGTCGAGGGCTTCACCGACGAGTTCCCGCGGCTCTCGGTGGCCGCCTACAACGGTGCCAATACCGTGCTGTCGGGACCCGCGGAGGATCTGGACCGGGCGGTGGCCACCTTGACCGCCGATAATGTTCGCTGCGAGGTGCTGGACACCAGCCACGCGTTCCATTCGGCGCTGCTGGACCCGGCCCTCGATGAATTCGAGTCGTATGCCGGCCGATTCGAATTCCGCTCACCACAACGGACTCTGGTGTGCAACCGCACGGGCGCCGCCCTCGGCCGGAACGCGAAACTCGATGGCCCGTATTGGCGCCGCCATGCGCGCCAGCCGATCGAATTCGCCAAGAGTGTGGCCACCCTGGCCGATCTCAGCTGCGCCATGCTGCTGGAGGTGGGTCCGCAACCGGTGCTCACCGCCGCGGCGGTGCGGGCGTGGCCCGACCCGGCGGCGGCGCCGCGGGCGATCGCGTCATTGCGCCGAAACGGCGGCGACCACCGCCAGATCATCGAGGCCCTCGCCACCGCCTACACCGGCGGTCACCTGCCCGACTTCGGCGCTCTGCAGCAGGGGCCGACGCGCAAGCTCGATCTGCCCACGTATCCGTTCCAGCATCGCCGGTACTGGTTCCGGGACACCGACGTTGCGCCCAGCCAGGCGTCCGGGAAAACCGATGCCACGCGCACCGAAGCCGTCCAGCTCCTCGAGGACGGCCGGATCGAGGAACTTGCCGCGCTGATCGACGGTGCGAACGCCAGCCGGCAGACCACCGAGGTGTTGACCAGGCTTGCGCAACAACACAATCAACAGCGGGAAACCGAGTCCATCGGGGACGCTCGGTACGAGATCCGTTGGGAGAAGTCGGTTGCCGTGGCCGCGCGCGCCGGCACCGTCTCCTGGCTGTTGATCGGCGATGACGCCGAAGCGGTCGCACCGCTGGTCGACTCGCTGACCGCGCAGGGTCAGCCGTTCCGGATCGTCGGGCTCCCGGTATCCGACGCCGACGAGGAACGGCTCGAATCGACGCTGCGCGCCGCTGCGGCAGAGCAATCGGCGCTACGCATCCTGCACTGCGCAGGCCTCGATCGGGGCAATGCGCCATCGATGCGCTCCTTGTTGCGGATGCAACACCATGTTCTGGGTGGAACGCGGCGCCTCTTCCGCGCCGCGGCCGCCGCCGAAATCCGCGCACCCATCTGGCTGATAACCCGTGGCGCGCAACGCGTCACCGCGGCCGACAGCGTACGGCCCGCGCAGTCCTGTCTGTGGGGGTTCGGCCGCGCCGCTTCCCTGGAGCATCCGCAGTTGTGGGGCGGCCTGGCTGATCTGTCCGAAGGTACTGCCGATGAGTGGACCCGGTTGATCGCCCAGGTGGCCGCGGCGCCGCGGGGCGAAGACCAAGTCGCGCTGCGGGGCGAAGGTGTCTTTGTTGCCCGGCTGAGCCGGCGCGAAGGGCGGCCGATCGCGGCCCCGCTCGAGTTGCGTGCCGACGCCACCTATTTGGTCACCGGTGGATTGGGCGCGGTGGGACTCGAAATCGCCGGATACCTGGCCGCGCACGGTGCCGGGCATCTGGTATTGACGGGCCGGCGCTCGCCCAGCGATGCAGTGCAACGGCGCATCGATGCCGTGCGCGAACTGTACGGATGCCAAACGCGGGTCATCACAGCCGATGTCGCCGATCCGCACGACGTTGCCCGCCTGCTGGCCACCGTGGAGGCAGAACTACCGCCGCTCGCCGGGATCGTCCATGCCGCCGGGGAGATCGGAAACACGCCGCTGCGCCAGTTGGACGATGCCGAAGTGGATCGCGTGTTCGCGGGAAAGGTCTGGGGCGCTTGGCATTTGAGCGAAGCCGCTGCGGACCTGCCGCTCGACTTCTTCCTCAGCACGTCCTCGATCGCCTCGGTGTGGGGCAGCTTCGGCCAGACCGCCTATGGCGCGGCCAACGCCTTCCTGGACGGATTGTCGTGGCGGCTCCGCGAGCAGGGTGTCGCTGCGGTGAGCGTCAACTTCGGTCCGTGGACGGCCGGCATGGCCGACGAAGACGCGCGTGCGCGACTCGAGCAACGCGGGGTCCGCACATTGCCGCCCGCGGACGCTCTGGCCGGAATGGCCGAGCTCATGGTCGCTTCTGCGACACAAGGGGTGGTGGCTCGCATCGACTGGTCCCGTTTCCTGCCGCTCTATCAGCAGGCGGGCAAGCGGTCCTTCCTCGAGGAGCTCGGACGCGAAGTGCCCGAGTCGGTGACGGCACCGGAACCTTCGTCAGGGCCCACGCGGTTCGTGGAGCAGCTCACCGTTGCCCCCGCGCAGCAGCGGAAGAAGCTTCTGGTCGATTACCTGCGCGAGGTGGTCGCCGAGGTGACGCGGATCGACGCGGCGGAGATTCGCGAGGAGGCCGGATTCTTCGACCTCGGCATGGATTCGCTGATGGCGGTCGAATTGCGGCGCCGCGTGGAACATGCGGTGGGCAAGGAACTGCCGGCAACCCTGGCGATGGACTATCCGCGCGTCAGCGACGTGGCGGAATATCTGCTCGCCGATGTCCTCGGCCTCACCGCGCAGGCGGCCGCCAAGGCGGCCGCCCAGCCGCCGGCGGTGTCGACCGGGTCCGCGGACGAGCCGATCGCGATCGTCGCGGTGGCGTGCCGCTTTCCGGCCTCGCCCGATCCCGAAACGTATTGGGACGTCCTGTCCGGTGCCGTCGATGCGATCCGGGAGATCCCGGATGACCGCTTCGAGATCGACGAGTACTACGACCCGGATCCTGAGACACCGGGCAAGATCTACAGCCGCAACGGCGGATTCCTGGACGGGATCGGCGAATTCGATCCGGAGTTCTTCGGTATCTCGCCGCGCGAGGCGTTGTGGATGGACCCGCAGCAACGGTTGATGCTCGAGATCGCTTGGGAAGGCCTCGAACGCGCGGGGTATTCCCCTGCCGCCCTGCGTGGTAGCCGAAGCGGCATCTTCGTGGGCGTGGCCGCCAACGAATATTCCCACCTGCTGTCGCGGGACTCCGTCGAGAGCATCGAAGCTCACTTCATTACCGGCAACGCGCTCAATGCCATCGCGGGTCGGGTGGCCTTCGTGCTCGGGCTGGAAGGACCGGCCGTGGCGGTGGACACCGCGTGCAGCTCCTCGCTGGTGGCCGTCCATCAGGCCTGCCAGGCGTTGCACTCCGGTGACTGCGATCTCGCGCTGGCCGGCGGGGTGAACGTCTTGCTGAGCCCCGCCTCGATCGTCGCCGCCTCCCGCGCCCGGATGCTGTCACCGGACGGAAGGTGCAAGACCTTCGACGCCGCCGCCGACGGCTATGTGCGCAGTGAAGGTTGCGGCGTTCTGGTGCTCAAGAGGCTGAGCGATGCGCAGCGCAGCGGCGACCGCATCTGCGCGGTCATCCGGGGCAGCGCGGTCAATCAGGACGGCGCCTCCAGCGGTTTGACGGTACCGAACGGGGGTGCGCAGCAACGGCTTATCGCCGCGGCCCTCAGTCGTGCCGGTGTTGCCGGTAAAGACATCGACTACCTCGAGGCGCACGGGACGGGTACCTCGCTGGGTGACCCGATCGAGGTGCAGGCCGCCGCGGCCGTCTACGGCGACGGCCGTGACCCGAACCGGCCCTTGCTCATTGGATCGGCGAAGACGAACCTCGGTCACCTCGAGTCGGCCGCGGGGGTCGCGGGTTTGATCAAGGTGGTGTTGTCTCTGCAGCACGAGCTATTGCCGCAGAACCTGCATTTCCAGAATCCGTCGCCGCATATTCCGTGGGACTCCTTGCCGGTGCGGGTCGTCGACAGGGCGATCCCCTGGCAGGCCAACGGCAGGCCCCGCCGGGCGGGAGTGAGCTCGTTCGGGTTCACCGGCACGAACGCCCATGTGCTGATCGAGGAGGCACCTGCGCAAGCGGTGGCCGGCGACCCGCCGGACGGTGATGCGATGGCGGAGCCGGGCGCCTCGGATGACCGGATCGGCGTGCTTCCCTTGTCGGCACGCTCGCCGCAGGCGTTGGCGGCGTTGGCGCAGCGCTACGGCACGTGGCTGGACGCACATCCCGAGGTCGACATCGCCGACGTGTGCTTCACGGCCGGGGTGGGCCGTTCGCATTTCGAACACCGCGCCGCGCTGGTCGTCGATTCCGTCAAGGGAGCCCGTGACGTATTGGCCGAATTGGCCGAGAGCCGGGTGCGACCGGGTGTGCTGCGCGGCGAGTGTGCCGACCCGCCGAAGTCGGCGTGGCTCTTCACGGGGCAGGGCAGCCAGTACCCGGGGATGGCTCGCGAATTGTTCGACGCGGAGCCGGTATTCGCCGAAACGGTGACGAGGTGCGCGGAGGCGGTCGACGGTCTACTGCCGCGCCCGCTGCTGGAGGTGGTGTTCGATGCCGACCGGGGCAGCGGGGGAGACGCGTTGCGGCACACCTCCTTTGCTCAGCCGGCGCTCTTCGCCGTCGAGATGGGCCTGGCCCGGTTGTGGCAGTCGTGGGGCATCGAACCCGATGTGGTGCTTGGGCACAGCGTCGGCCAGTACGCGGCGGCGTGCGTGGCCGAGGTGTTCAGTCTCGAGGACGGGGCACGGTTGATGGCCGAACGCGGCCGGCTCTTCGGCAGTCTGCCCGAGGGCGGCCGAATGGTGGCGGTGTTTGCCGACGCCGAGGAGGTGGAGAGCGCCGCCAAGCAGTCCGCCGGCGTTTCGGTCGCCGCCTACAACGGCCGCAACACCGTGCTGTCGGGCCCGGGCGCCGATCTGGAAAGGATCGTCGCGGTCTTCAGCGATGACGGGATCCGCTGCACCTGGCTGGACACCAGCCACGCATTCCACTCGGAGCTGCTGGAGCCGGCGCTCGACGAATTCGAGTCGTATGCGGCGCGGCTGCAGTTCGCCATCCCGACACGGCCGCTGGTTTGCAACCGCACCGGCGCCGTGCTCACGGCGGAAACCGCGCTGGACGCGCAATACTGGCGGCGGCATTCTCGCCAACCGGTGCAGTTCACGGAAAGCGTCCGCACGCTGGCGGCGCTGGGATGCTCGGTGTTGATGGAGATCGGACCGCAGCCGATTCTGACCGCAGCCGCGGTGCAGGTCTGGCCGGAACACATGCCGGCACCGCGGGCGATCGTTTCCCTCCGTAAGGGCGCTGACGCCCGGCGCCAGATGGCCGAAGCGCTCGCCGCCGCGTATGTCGCCGGGCATCGGCCCGA
The DNA here is from genome assembly GCF_001672665.1 of Mycobacterium sp. E2238. Lineage (NCBI taxonomy): Bacteria > Bacillati > Actinomycetota > Actinomycetes > Mycobacteriales > Mycobacteriaceae > Mycobacterium > Mycobacterium sp. E2238. The sequence goes on from NZ_LZKF01000050.1 coordinate 56,599, forward strand.
GTTCGCCGCCCTGGACCGACTCCCACGCCGCAGGCTCGACCTGCCCACCTATCCGTTCCAGCGCCGTCACTTCTGGCCCAAAGTGTCCGGGGTGGCGGGCAACGAGGCTCAGGGCGGCGCGGTATCCGCCATCTTGGGCGCGGAAAAGGACCTCGCCTCGGGTGACGTCGTCTATACCAGCCGGTTGTCCGTCAAGTCGCAGCCGTGGCTGTCCCATCACGTCATTTATGGCACCGTCGTCGTTCCGGGCGCGACGTATGCGGCGATGGCCCTCGCGGCGGTTGGAACCCCGGCTCACGTGCGAGACGTCTTCTTCTACGAGCCGATCATTCTGCCCGACAAGCAATCTCGTGAGGTGCAGCTGACATTGCATCCCTCCGAGGACCGCGGTGGCTGGACCTTCCAAGTGCACAGTCGCCCCTTCGGCGTCCGCGATGCCGAGTGGGCGCTGAACGCCGACGGCGCCGTCCTCCCCGGTGTCGGCGAAGAGCCGGACGTTGACTCGGCGGAACCTGTCGAGGCGGCGATCGAGCGGTTGAACCGCACCCGTCCGCAGCAGCTGTTCGACACCTTCGCCGACATGGAGCTGGCGTGGGGACCCACCTGGTCGACATCCCTGAAATCGCTTTGGGTGGGCGAAGGTGAGG